>SLQC01000402.1 GCA_007131625.1 Balneolales bacterium
ATACCAGACAATGCCACGAGCCCACCGGGGGACTTTAAATTCACCAGTTACTTTTGACATACATAACTTTCGGATTGATTTCTCATTAAACAGGATACGGAACATACCGCAATAAAATTTCTGACCGTTGCACAAAACATAATAAAATGGTCAAATCCTGTCTGCGATATCAGTATCAAAATACGATAGAATTGACTGAAAAGGTGTTTATCTTAACATCGATATTTTATTACCTTGTCATCGGGAAGGATCATATGAAGAATATGTAACCAACATTTAAATCCAAATTTTAAAACAAATGAAAATAGAACATATCGCCTACAACGTATCGGATCCTGTTGCAATCGCTGACTGGTACTGCAAAAATCTCGGATTCACGGTTGTTAAGCACATACCTGGACCCCATGAAGTACATTTCCTGGCCGATGAAGACAAATCGATGATTATTGAAATGTATCATAATCCTCCGGAACAGGTTCCTGATTATGCATCTATGGACCCGCTTATTTTACACGTGGCTTTTTACTCGGAAAACCCGGATGCGGACTGTAAGAAACTGGAAGAAGCCGGTGCTACATTGGTCGGCCATACCCATCTTGATGATGGTTCACACCTGGCTATGTTGCGTGACCCGTGGGGATTTTCAATTCAGCTTTGCAAGAGGGGAACTCCGCTGGTTTAAAATCATACTCAAGGGAATTCCAACAATGGACCGATCGGACGGTAATTAATGTTAATCGAGCACATTTCCAGAATACCTGCAAATGACGGCTGACATTATGACTGATCGCTTGTTTGACACTGCTGAATACCCGCACCAGTAAAATTTATATCATGCAGGCGGATATTTATATCCCTTTCCGCTTCTCCGATAAAATCCAGCTCACGTACAAAAACTCGATCGCGGCGGCCTCGTATCCGTCCCACCGGCGGATAAACTCTTGAAATGTCGCCTCATCACAGTTATCCGGGTCCCCACCGTATGACATAATGATCCATCGCCGGATAGCCTTTTCCCGGCCACGCTCGATGTGGCTCGGGAAATATCCGTCCGTGCGATTCCGAAAAAGGAGGAGATCCTGAGCAGTCGTTGGACCAATTCCCCGGATTCCGACAAGCCGTTTGTAAAGCCCCTGCGGTGACATCGCCTCAATTTCTCCTGAGTCCAGGTTGCCGGATACCAGTTCATGTGCCAGTCCTACCACATACTCGCCTTTCCGGAGCGACAATCCATGTTTTTTCATCCCAACCGGATCGGCTGATATCAACTTTTCCGGACGCGGCCATGCGGGAATTACACCGTCTCCGGACTCCAGGCGGGTTCCGTATGCCAATCTCACATTGTATACCATCCTCCGGGCGGTCGGTTTGTGTTTAATCTGTGTCTGGATGATGCGATTCAATGCATCTTCAAAAAACGAAGCCCGACTGATTCGCTTTAAACCGTAAAGTTCATGCAGCAGAGGAGAAAGCACCGGATCGTCTGCGGCCTGTTCATACAGCCCGGACATATCCAGGCCGGCACCGAGAATCCGCCGGATAACCGCAGCCGCCTCGGCCTCTTCGGATAAAGTAAGAGAGTCGTGGGCGCGGACCGTAAACACTGGTTGGTCTACTTCGCCATTAAAAAAAATAGTCACCAGAATATCCCTTCCGGTTAACGGGATTGGACGCTTGAAACCGTTTTCAAAAAAATCTTCAGGCTGATGCTCATGATCGAAATACGAACCGACATCCAGCGCCAGGTAAAAATCATGTGGCGGCAGCGATGGAATATTCCAGATATGTTGCGGCATGGCTGCTGGCTATTGGCTGTTTGCTGTTGGCTGTTGATTTTTGACTGTTTGGTTTTTGGTTTTTTAGCTGTTGGCTGTTGGTTTTTAGCTGTTGGCTGGGCAGTGGACAGTGGAAAATCAGCCGAAGACGACTAGCAGAATCCGGAAAAGTAACAGCACATAAAATGCCGCCAGAACCGAGACAAAAAGATTTGGTTTGAACGTCAGATATCGGTAACGAATCATGAGCGGCAAGACCAGAAACTCCATCGAGATAATCAACCCCAGCATATAAAAAGCCATTGGGGTGAAAAAGTAGGAAAAAAACCAGAGGACCATTGAGGAGATGAGATTGATGAGACCGGCCCAGGTAGTGAAGACTTCTATAAACAACCGATCCAGCGGAACTCCAGACAATAACATTTGGAGCAATATATTCAGCACAAAAAGTAGTGCAAAGACCGTAACTGTCAACGAGGTTTTTGTTTTTTTTGCCATCGAAATTCTTGAAATATTATTTAGGTAACTGGAACCGTGCGGGCTGAACCGATTTCCGTTTTGGCTGAAGCGATTCATGTGATAAATTACGTATTGCCGGCATCGCTTAAGATACACACGTTTGCGTAACAAAAAACAACCTTGATTTCCTATTATGTCCCGATCCCAAATCCACATTACCAAAGCTTCCGGCCAGAAAGTCTCGTTTTCCGAGCAAAAGCTGCGCGCATCCCTCGAACGATCCGGTGCAACAGAATCACAAATCGACTCGGTGGTTGGTGAAGTCGACGATTTTCTGTACGACGGCATCAATACAAAAAAGATCTACCGGAAGGCTTATGAGGTACTGCGCAAGCGGTCGAAGGGCAACGCGGCACGGTACAAGCTGAAGAAAGCAATCATGGAACTTGGGCCGTCCGGCTACCCTTTCGAAAAGTTCATCGGCGCAATTCTGGATCAGCAGGGGTTTCAGACGAGGGTCGGAGTCACGGTGCCGGGACGTTGCGTGCAGCATGAGATCGATGTGCTGGCAGACAAGAACGGCAAACTGGTGATGGTCGAATGCAAATTTCACAACCGTCCGGGAGTGAAATGCGATGTAAAAGTTCCGCTTTACATCCATTCACGGTTCCGGGATGTGACTATGGGCAGAACTGAAAATGCGGAAACACGGTATTCGGAATACGAAGGATGGATCGTAACCAATACCAGGTTTACCGATGATGCGATCCGGTACGGGACGTGTTCCGGACTGGTTATGATTGGATGGGATTACCCGGCTAGTGGAAGTCTGAAAGAGCGCATAAGTTTGACGGGGTTGCATCCGGTGACGTGCCTGAGCACCTTGAATAATAAAGAGAAGAAATTGCTGCTGGGGCATGGGGTGGTGTTATGCCGGAATATCGAATATAACGTGAATTTGCTGCGTGGTGAAGGAGTACCGGAGGGACGAATAACGAAGGTCATTGATGAGTGCAACGAGCTGATGCATGAGCTGGAGGTACCGGAGAAGTAACGGGGAGCCAGTCTGTTACTTTGTAATACAAAGACGTTATCAACACTCTGCCATTACCCCTGACTAGCCGGCCCTATAATTGATTGCAGGACGAAATGGCTGTAGCCGGCCCTTTATTGGTCCAAAAAAGGTTTAAAACCCTGCACTGCAGGGTGTGTTTACTTGCTTGCAGGACGAACCGGCTGTAGCCAGGCTTTCTCACGCTCGCCCTCGGTCAGGTAGTTTTCTTTGGGTTTTGTGGAAATTACCTTGACGCGAACATACAGCTCATCACCTCTGAATTCGTAGGTCGCCTCATGACCACGAACTTCCTTAAACACCTTGCCGATATCATCACTGTACTGCCGGGTACGATCATTTAAGACTTCTCCATTGGTCGTCATAAAAGGTTCACTTGACGAATCATATCCCATTCGGGTACCGATGAAACGAATGGTATAATCCACACCCTCCTCTGCTGCTACTTGAACTTTGTAATTATTTTCATCGGACTGTACCGATTCGATGGTTACACCCGTACTACTGTAAAAATCGCCGTTTCTCAATGCTTGTATGATAAATTGGGGAGTTAGAAAACGTGAATAAACCATAACCCAGCCACGTCCGGGCCTGGCAGTTTCTATCGTACTCGGATCATAGTGGTGTGCATCATCTGCTGCCAATCCGTAGAGAAGTCCCAGATCGAGCTCTCCTAACCGCCTGGTCAGTACAATATCCCAGACTCTGTCCAGATCCTTGGGAGGAATATCATCGCCGAAGTCGATGACACTACGGTGACCGTTGTAGACCTCGAACAAGCGTAAATTTTCGATCGGGGCCATGTCTTCGGCCGTCACAACCATATTGTTGTTGGGATGATTCAGATGCGGAATCATATCTTGTCCCGTCTTTTCGCTTTGCTTGACTACCGCATCAATATTGAGTCGAATCGTCTCTTCCACAGTTGCTCCGGTCTGTGGCTTGATCAGATTACGGATGTTTGTGGCATTGACATGCACACCATGTCCACGTTCCGTGATTTCATTTGATTCAATCATTACAAACCTTCCGGGCTCTTCGAATAATGTGCGAATCTCGTCAAGTGATTTAAGTCGAACTTTCAGTTCCCCGTCAACCTCGCGGGTTTCGATCCATTCGTCTCCGAAAAGATTCCTGTACAGTTCATAACCCTCCATTCCACCTCCACGGTCAGCATATGAAAATGTTTTGGGATTTATCCACTTTTGACCCTTAATGAGGTCCTTTGTGCGGGATGAAATGTCGAATCCTTCTCCATAGTAGGGCTCATCCGCCAAAACAACCCCGCTAGACAAAACATGATGTTCTGATAACGCCAGAAAATGATAGCCATGTTGGTAGTACCACTGCGTAACAACCTCGGGAAACTGGCCTCCATCACTCCACAACGTGTGAGTGTGTAAGTTACCTTTCCACCAGAAAAATCCGTCCTCGTCAGGTTCGGACGGTATATGCTTTCCTGCTCCGGAGTGTAACATGTCATCTGCCGGCATATGTACATGCTTTTGACCGAACCATTGTCTGGTATTGGATTTCGAATGATCAAAATCGATTTCTTCAGACAGTATAAAAGCGGTTAGAAAAAATGTACATAACACAATGAACAGCGATGCGGAGGATCTTAAACAGGAATCTTTACCAGATAATTTCATATCGAGTTGTCAAGTTCAGATCGGTTGAAGACATTTATACTGAGTTTAGCATCCATTAGATCTGAATGATCATAATCAGGTCAGTGAATATTATGGAATAGTATTTCGTCATAAAGAATTTACTTGATATAAATATATAAATTGGTAATTTCTCATGTATAAAATGGGTCATAGTGTGTGGTAAGAAACTATTAACTAATATATATGAAATAAATAAGATGAACAAAAAAATATTGTTTTTATTAACTTTGTCCATTTTTATTATTCCTAGTGTGTGGTCTCAACAGGCACCGGAGCCCCCTTCGGGCTACCTGGCCGGTCAGGCCTCCGACCCGGCCGAATCTCCCGAGCCAGGATTACTGTTTTACCTTTCCGGGGAACAGGGGACAACGGCTGATTTTGCCGCCGGTGGTCAGAGTCTTCCCAACTATTTACACAATATTCATGTGACTCCTGACGGTGCTCTCGGACAGGCACTCCATGCTGAAGATGATCAGCTTCTCTCCTACTGGGCTCCCGGCAATGTATACGCCCAGCGTGGAACGCTCTCGTTTTTTTGGCGCTCGCGCTATCCGGTTGGCCCTACACCGTTTCCGGTTTTCCGGGTCGGCTATGCCGACCACAGCAGTTGGGACATGGTATGGTTGCGGATCGACTACAACGGCTCGGGTTTTGACGCCTTTGTCACTGATATCGGGTTAACACGCACCCGGGTCTCACATTTCATGGATGTCTTTCCCGGTCCTGAGGAGTGGACACATATTGCCCTGTCATGGGACGAGACCGAGGGGATCCGTCTCTACGTGAACGGGGTACTGGTTGAAAAAAGCAGCGTAACCGGGAGTGTTTTTGATACAGGCCTGGATCAATTCGGCCCGCATTCCCGGATCATCAGCCCCTACCAGGTGCAAAGTGCTTATAATTTCATGCGGGGCGGGGATATCGATGAGCTTCGGATCTACGACCGGATGCTGTCGGATGAGAATATTGCCGGACTGGCCCGGGGAGAGCAGCCGATGGCGATTCCCGAACTGAACCGCGATCTGAGCGAGCGTCGCTGGCGGGATGCCTGGTGGACCCGGCATGGCTGGAACCGGCCCAACCCGGCTCCTCCCGTACTCCCTTCGGCAACAGCCAGGGTGCGCAAGGTGGAGATCCACGATGCCATCGACATCAAACGCTGGTACTGGAAAGCCAATGACGGAATCCGCGAGACCACCTGGCCGGGAGTTTACAATATGTCACGTCTGCCCGGTCGATATGATTATTTTGTACTGCCGGATTGGGACTGTTATTCCATGTCCGGCCAAACCATCCGGTTTGCGATACCCGATCAGGAGCCCTGGAATCATATCGAAATGTGGGGCAAGGCCTGGGGGCAGCTGACCCATGAAAGTGATCACCCGTACGACCATACCTTTGCAGTACGCAACCAGCACCAGGTCAAGTCGTATCATCATCTGGATGAGACCAAAAAGGGAGGTACTATCCGATTTGACAATGCTTTGATAGAGGAGCCGATCGGCTCGTTCATGGTTTATCATGTGGACGAGGGGCAGGCTCCGAAAGGGATGGCGCAGCGCACCTTCACGCTGCAACCGGCTCCCGGACCCGAAGAGCTGGATTCCTCGCTGGACCGGATCACTGCCTTTATCCAGGGCCGGTACCCGGCCGACGAGCGGGCGATGATGCTGGGAGTGGCTGAAAGTGGCAGCAGTGGCTCTTCATCCGGAGGATCGAGAACAGGCCATGCTGCACCATCCCACGAATCCACACAGCCGTTTATTCACGTATTGATACCCTATGAAGAGATCCCGGATGCGGGACTCGACGGGATCGTTCTGGAACTGCCGGGCCTGCAGGTGCAGGCGACGCATGATGGTGTATTTCCGCTGAACGTCCGGGTCAAGGACCCGCTCTGGGAGATGCGGGATCTGGTGGACTTCAGTTTTTCGGTTGAACCGGGTCAGCCGCAGACGGTGTGGCTGGACAGCCGCGACCGGATGGTTCCGCAGGGCAGCGGGTTGTATCTGACCATAGCCGGAGCCGGTGCGGATCTGGCCCCGGAGGCCCTGGAGGGAGCAAAAGTGCGCCTGGTGTACACTTCCGAAGAGCGGGCTCTGACCGAGCATATCATCGACCGGTTCACCCAGCTGCGCGATTTGCATGCCCACAACGTGGAGGAAAGACCGCGATCACCGAGACTGAACAGCTACAATCGTTTTTATGCCGATGTGCATGACCTGTTTGCGTATGATCCGGATCACTGGTTGACCCACACGTACTGGTATTGGGTTACACGTGATCCGGCCGATCGGCCGGAGTATGAGATTCCATCGGCACCTGAGGGGGTCCCCGAATGGGCACATCTTCAAATCGAATATTTGCGTCATATTGAACATGTCGCCATGTATTATATCGACGAGCGACAAATCAGCAACGGCGAATTCGGAGGGGGACTTTCAGATGACGGAGATTTTACCAATTTCTATCCCGGTACGGCTTTACTTGGAATTGAACCCGAAAAAATTCTGGAATCGCTGCTATTGCATATGACTTCCTATTTCGATCAGGATCGTGATCCTTACGATGCGGCACTCAAACAAAGAAGCTTGCCCCTGTTTACCAATGGACTGGCTACAATTTTTACCGATGAGTTGCATGCCTATGAGGACGGAATCCAGGTGGTCGGTCAACTCCAGCTGCTCGATTACGGCACGCCACTTCATATCAACCGGAATATGGAGACAGCCAAACGTGTTCTGGAGGATATCACGCATATTAATCCTGATGGACATCGCCTGTTTCGTTCCCGTTATTATGGAGGAACTCAAATGGCTACCGAGGATCCTTGGCAATGGTCTGTACCTCATTCCTATATCATGTTGCACTCGGCCTATTTGTTGGCTCTTCACAACGGGAACCCCGAATTGCGAAAAATGATTACCGACATCGCCGATGTATTGCTGGAATACCGGGATGATGAAGGCAATTTCTACACAGAAATACATTTTGAGACCGGTGAGACCCGGGGTCCTGCCGGCGTGAGAGGTAGTACCTGGACCGTGTTTCTGGCAGCTTATGAGCTTACCGGCGATGAAAAATATCTTGAGCCCATTGCCGACAGAGTTCTGATTAATCGTGAATTTGACCCTGCCCGACTGGTTGAAAGCTATACCGAAGAGATCACGGAACTGGGAGTGCTTGAATACACCAATACAGTAGGAAGTTTGTGGATTGACCGGATCTCGACGTTTCATCACAGGCCACTTCAGGAAGACCGGCTTGGGGGTATTGCCATGACACGTATTCAAAATATCTTTCCACAACACAAAGTAAGCTGGAACTTCCATAAACCTGCAACCTACGAAAGTGCGGCTATTTATCTTTCCCGTGCAGAAGAAAATAATATTGATATCATCACTTACAATTTGGAGCACAAAGATGTAAAAGTGGATATGTCAGTTTGGGAAATCGCACCGGGTCGATGGCGTGTACGACAAGGGTTGGATACAACCGGTGATCAGCTTATGGATACCCAAATCACGGAAGAGTACGCCGACCTGAAGCGAGGCGAAGTTCTAACACTGAATTTAGCCCCCCGTGAACACACGATTGTAACTCTGGAACTGGTAGATCCTGCTGAAACCGGATATTGGGAACGGGCGGATCTGGGGATTGGCCGAAATGATGTCATCATCAACGGAAATGAGATGGTGGTGCGAGTTCACAGCCTTGGGGCTATTGACACACCGGCTTCCACCCTTGAAGTCAGAGATTCACAGGGGAACACAGTTGCCTCGGTCACGGTTCCTTCACTCGAAGCTCCGCTTGATCTGGTGCCCCGCTGGACAGAGGTGAATGTGAGTTTACCCGATGAGATCGATCTGCGCCACGGCAGTGTCGTCGTTGATCCTGATCATGAAATTCCCCAGATCACGCGGACCAATAACAGTGTAACCTGGTAAGTAGTTAGAATAACATCATCGGTGGAAATGCCCGCATTGATGATCAGCATATTGATTCGTGGCTTTCTATCAAACATGCCGTATTCAGGCATCAACAATCAATAAAAAGCCAATAGCCAACAGCTACCAAACTAATGATCTATTCTGTACCTTTCTTTTACCCAGTCGGGTCTGGGAAAAGATCTCATTGGTGCAAATCTCTGATAATTTTCAAAAATATCAGGAACCGGCCCAACAACTCTTGGATCTTCCGTTTCCTGTAAAAAACCATATAATTTCTCACGCATCATTGCCAACTCCTCAGAGAATGCCGGATCATCGGCAAGAT
>SLQC01000060.1 GCA_007131625.1 Balneolales bacterium
AAATAAAAGGCAATTACCAGAGAATTTATCCATCCCAGACTTCTTTCCACATGCGATTTGAAGGTGCCTGCAAGAATATCCGGAGTCCTCACCCCCGGCATGATTTCTCCACTGGTAATCAGATATTTGTCCGCTGTCTCCAGAATATTGGTGGTAACAGGAACCTGAAAAGGCACTTCTCCCGCTTTAATCAGCGTGTTGGTAATGGTATGATAATATAGAACGTCACGGCTGAAACCGGGATGGTTATTCCGTTGATCCCTTACAAAATCCTGTAATTTCTTGATCAATGGGGCAAGGTCATTGCCACTTTCTGTTTTCAGCGATTTTAATCTTTCGATCTCTTGCTCATGCGCTTGGAGTTTTTCCATTAACACGCCATTATCCCCACCAATCAGGATAATGTGATTTTCCCCTGAAGCCACTGCCAATCCAGCCATTACCGGAAATCGGAGGGTTTCGGGAGCACTCAGCTTTCTCCATGAGTCACGTCTCGGATTGTATTCGTAGGCATCTTCCAGAACTTCCAGCGGCCTGTCAGGACCATAATTTCTGCCACTAAATAGATAAAAGGCATTATCAAAACCGTCACTTTGACCTGCCGAAACAGCGAATGACCGGGGTGGCCCAGGCCAGGGTTCCAGGCTTTGCCATCCCCGATCCCGGTTTTCAATGTCCAGAACCAAAAAATTCCGACTGGCAGACGCATTATTCAAATCCTCCTGGCCACCTGCTATGTAGATTTTGCCATCGATAAGAGTACCGGTCATATGTGACAGGGGAACCGGTAAATCTGGCCATTCATCAAAAACAAATGCCTGTTCCCACTTATCCCAGACCATTAACAGCACATCGCGGTGAACACCATCGGCATTGGACCCTCCAATCAGCAATAATCCCTCGGGAAGCGATATGGTCACTCCATAAGCCCGTTTCTCAGGCAGTGCATCTGGTAATACACGCCAGTCACCCGAACCATCGAGGGGAAATACATAAATATCTGCCCACCAAGTTCTTGTTCCCCCTTCCCATGGTAGCGCATCCGAAAAATTGGCACCACCGGCTATGACCATCTTGTTTTCTATCACTCCTGCAAAGGAACCGGCCAGGCCGGGCTGTACTTGCTTATGAGGCAGTGCAGGCAGACTTAGGTGCCTGGACCAGTGAATATATTCCAAAGGACCCGCCAAAGTACCTCCCGGGACAACTGATCCGATCGTAAGAGCAATCATTACAACCGAAATAATGTAACATGCTCGTAACCGGGTGAGATGTATCACAAGGACTAATGATTCGTTATCTGATAATATGGGTTGGCATAACCGTATGATACCCCATCATTAAAGTAAAAAGGGTCTTTTTTTTCAAAATACAGGATAACTTCAAAATCCGTTGCATTGAAAAAAAAATTATTTAACTTAAATAGCGTCAAATCCAAACAAGGTAACCTGTCCAATTTACCATGACAAGAGTATTCCTTTATTTTACCCTCTTTCTGCTGTTTGCTGCATCGGCATGCCAACAAAGCAAAATGTTCAGTCGAACTGATGAATCTCGCATTGAAGGGATGGTACTGGATTCCGAAGGACTTCCGCTTTCAGGTATTATGGCTGAGGCTGGAGATCATCAGGTGGAAACCGACTCCCAGGGACGCTTTACAATGGATGCGGTCAGACATGGATCTATCCTGTTTCGCTTGCATGGAGCTTTCGGAACGGGTCAATATATGAAGAATATTTCCCGTTCACGGGAAACTCTTGAGCTGGAGTACCCAGTTATGACCACCATCATTCTGTTGCACGACAATGATCTGCATTTCAACTTCAATCATACGGAAGCATTTGACTCCCTGCTGAATGAAATCCGTGGCAAATATGACAATGTCTGGATGATGAATGCAGGTGACACATTTGTTCGCCATGCGCACCGATGGATTGTAGAAGATACAAGCTATTATGCCGACCGCAGTCTGTATATGTTTGAAACCAAGAACAAACTGGGCTATGATCTGGTCACACCTGGAAATCATGAACTCGATTATGTCGGAACGCATACAGGAGTGAGCCTTGAAAGCGCACAGTTCCCGTTGATTGCCGCCAATATTGATATAGCCACGAAACATCTGACTGTCTTGAAACCCTATATTGTTCTCGAAACTACCAATGCCCTGTCCATAGCTGTATTGGGACTTTCAACCGTGAACTTCAACAAACCCGGAGTTACCTCCAGAGATCCTGTTGCTACAACCGAAGCTTACCGGAATTTATCCGATGAATACGACATGTTCATGGCACTGACGCATATCGGCTATTCAAGTGACTCAACCCTTGCAGAAGCAGTCCCGGATCTGGATGTCATTATTGGCGGACATTCTCACACCCTCCTGGAGACTGCCCGTGTTGTGAATGGTGTATTAATTGCACAAGCAGGCGGGCCACCACCCCAACATGGAATTGATCCGGATTGGCCCAAGTATCTGGGTAAAGTCAAAGTTGTTTTTGAAAATGACACAATAATTGAAAAAACCGGTTATGTGATGACCATTGACTAGCTGGTATCAACGAATTTAAACCAGAGGCATAAACCAAAATCCAACCCGAAATTAGAGTGGTATGACTCGTATACTAATCCTTGTTTCCCTTCTTTCTTTTTTTGCGATTTCAATAAATGCAGAAAGCCGGCCCGAGCGGGCTATTCTCTTTATCATTGACGGCCTGCATATTGATGCCCCCGAAAGACTGAATATGAGTCATTTTACAGATCTTGCCAAACAGGGGACACTGATTAATAACACCACGGTGATCATGCCGGGACATCCCCGGGTTGGAGAATATGCCCGGATTCACACTTCCTCGTTCCCTAATCCGGTTACCATGGCCGGCACCCTTTTTATGACACCTGATCAGACTATGTTGCAGCATCGATTTAGTAATGCAGCATTCGTTGCCAATTCTCTTTCTTATCAATCGATCA
Organism: Balneolales bacterium; assembly: GCA_007131625.1. GTDB lineage: Bacteria > Bacteroidota > Rhodothermia > Balneolales > Natronogracilivirgulaceae > SLQC01. The sequence goes on from SLQC01000060.1 coordinate 2,974, forward strand.
CCGATGGTTATACTTTCGTCATTCAAAAATCGGGTCCGGATGAATTCTCCATTGATAAATCGATCGAACTGCTTGCTAAAAATGACATCGATTTCATGAGAATACACCTTCAGAATGTCGGCAGCGCCGGTAACCGTTCTACCACTACGGATGAAAACCAGCCATATAGACATAACATATGGCACGAAGAATCTCCTTTCGTCCAAAGCGTACGGGAATCGGACAGACAGTTGGGGCGGTTCATCACTGCGCTTAAGGATCTGAATCTGTGGGAAGGTACGTTGTTGATTGTCACTTCGGATCACGGTCAGACCGATTCCGGATGGCATCCTCTAATTCCACAGGAGAGCTGGCTGCACCCAACCATCTTTTACGGACCCGGTGTCAAAGAAGGGCATATAATTGAATGGGCTGATCAAACCGATCTGGCACCAACCATAGCACGGTTAATGAATGTTCCGGCGCCTAATGATGACGGTGGGAGCGGACGTGTACTTAAAGATGTTATGCAATCCGAAACGGCCGGTCAGGAACCCTCCTCTTCAAAAATTTTGGAACTCAACAGGATTTTTGTCCGATATATGCTGGCCGATGCCGAACTAATCCTGAAGTCTGTCGATGCTCCCTATCTAAATACCTATACGATGAGAATGGAAAACCGGTTTTATGGGCTTGAACGGATATTGGAGTGGAAAGATCTGGGAACCATCGATGACTTGATCCGGCATAATCTGGAACTTGTCATTGAAATGGAACAAACACTGGAAGAGTTCAAACAGTAATGTATTCACTAATAAAAAAAACCATTCAGAATCATCTAAATAAACCGTTGCCATTTTGAAAATCGTTCTCACTATCGTCTTTGTATGTAATTCATCCATACTTTTTGCCCAAAATAGCGGTTGGCAAGCCGATCCCGATCTGATCAATGCAAGGAAGGAATCGAGGCCCGAATTTATTTGGAAAGAATCGGATGTGCCCGATTACCATCTTCCCGATCCGCTTCTCACAACCGACGGAGAACCGGTTCGAACTCTGGAGGAGTGGGAACAGCGAAGGTTGGAAATTCTTGAACTTTTCCGTAGTGAGATGTATGGTCGTCCTCCCGGGTTGCCCAATGAACTTACCTTTGAAACGGTTGAGGAGGATAAATCGGCTATGGAAGGGAACGCAACATTGCGTCGGATTGCAATAAAAAGCAACTATCAGGGACGTTCTCATGCATTTGAAGTCATTTTATTTATACCTAATGCAACACCGGTACCGGTCCCTGTTTTTCTGCTTATGAATAATCGCGGACCGGAGAACACGGATCCTACACGGGTGGAGCAATCGGGTTTTTGGCCGGCTGAAGAGATTATTGACCGAGGTTATGCCATCGCAGCCATTCAAAACGGGGATCTTGCTCCGGACGACCAGGAGCGCTACCACAAAGGGGTTATCCGTCTATTCGAGGGTGCCGCTGCTGAAGAAGAGCGCTCGTCGGATGCGTATGGTGCTCTGGCAGCATGGGGCTGGGGAGCCAGTCGCGTAATGGATTATTTCGAAACAGACCCAAGGGTGGATGCTTCAAAAGTGGCTCTTATCGGACATTCCCGCGGTGGCAAAGCCTCCCTGTGGGCAGGTGCCGAAGATCAACGGTTTTCGCTGGTCATATCGAACGAATCGGGTGCCGGCGGTGCTGCACTCAGTAAGCGCCAGTATGGCGAATCTGTCCGGGCAGTAAACCGTTTTACGCACTGGTTCAATACCAACTTTGAATCCTACAATGACAGGGAAGACGAATTGCCCTTCGACCAGCATATGCTCATTTCCCTGATAGCACCCCGCGCAGTTTGTGTAGGAAGCGCCGATGAGGATCTCTGGGCGGATCCACGGGGTGAATTCCTTTCGGTTGCTTATGCATCCCCTGTCTATGCATTTTGGAATTATGAAAAGATCAGGCCGGATCAGATGCCGCCTCTGGACACTCCATTATTTGTTGGACCACGCGGTTACCATGTCCGGTCAGGTGGACATAATCTCACCCCTTACGACTGGCATGTCTATATGGACTTTGCCGATACGTTGTGGGAGTAGTTTAACCTGTTGTGGTTTAATTCTTCGGAACTTGACCACAAGAGAGTTGTGTATTTTTTAAAACTTTAGAAAAATCTCAAGTAACAATGTAAATATTAGATCATGCAATTTTCTGCTATTGATTTTATTGTCTTTATCGGATACTGTTTCATCATTTTGGGACTGGGCCTCTATATTGCTAAAAGAAAAGGAACAGGCGACTCCGAAGGCTATTTTCTGGCCAGTAAATCACTTCCCTGGTGGGCCATTGGAACATCACTGATTGCAGCAAATATCTCGGCGGAACAGATGATCGGGATGGCCGGATCAGGTTTTGCAATTGGCCTGGCCATCGCCAGTTATGAGTGGATGGCAGCACTTACCCTGATTCTCGTGGCCAAGTACATGATTCCGATTTTTCTGGATAAAGGCATCTACAGCATGCCACAATTTCTCGGTATGCGTTATGATGAACGTGTTCGTGCTATCCTCGCCATCTTTTGGCTGCTGGTCTATATTTTTGTCAACCTGACTTCCATTCTTTATCTCGGCGCCTTGACGATGGAAACCATTCTCGGGTTTCCCCTGACCTATGGCATCATTGGTTTGGCAACTTTTGCGGCGATTTATACCATATACGGTGGTCTTAAAGCGGTGGCATGGACGGATGTTGTTCAGGTAGGTTTTCTTGTAGGTGGTGGTCTGCTTACTACATGGCTGGCACTCAATGCGTTTAGTGGCGGCAATGGTGCCATCGCCGGGTTTGTCGATTTGTTTCGCCAGGTCCCCGATCATTTTGACATGATCCTTTCCAGTGACCATGAGTTTTATTATGAACTCCCCGGCATCAGTGTCCTGATCGGAGGTATGTGGATCGCCAATATCAGTTACTGGGGCTGTAATCAATATATAATCCAGCGTGCCCTCGCTGCAAAAAGTGTCCAAGAAGCGCAGCGCGGACTCATGTTTGCCGGATACCTCAAGTTGCTCATGCCGTTGATCGTTGTTATCCCCGGTATCGCCGCTTTTGGTTTTGGTGCAGAATTGTTGCGCCCGGATGAAGCCTATCCCTGGTTATTAGCCGAGTTCGTGCCAATCGGTCTCCGCGGGCTTGCATTTGCCGCCCTTATCGCGGCCATCGCATCCTCACTTGCATCGATGACCAATAGTACCTCCACCATCTTTACGATGGACATCTACAAGGTCCATTTCAATAGAAAAGCATCCGAAAAAAATCTGGTGCTTACCGGCCGAATCATCAGCTTCATCGCATTGTTTGTCGCCGTACTGGTCGCTCCGCAGGTGGAAAACTTCGGGCAGGCCTTTCAATTCATCCAGGAATTTACCGGATTTGTCAGCCCCGGCGTTGTGGCCATTTTCCTGATCGGCCTGTTCTGGAAGCGGGCAACCCCGAATGCTGCTGTTTGGGCTGCAATATTCACAATTCCATCAGGATTTGTCCTTCGCTGGCTGTTCCCAGCCCTTCCTTTTCTTGATCGTATGGGTGTGGTCTTCCTTTTACTCAGTGCTATTATGGTGGCCATTTCACTTTATGAAACAACCGGTAAAGATCCCAACGCTATCGAGTATAAAACGAACATGTTCCGGACAGACACCACCTTCAATGTCGGAGCCATTGGAATCTGTGCTATTCTGGCAGTCCTGTATATTCTTTTTTGGTGACAGATATTTGATATGATACCATTCCATTCATGGAACAGATGACAAATAAGATTCGCAGTATTTTTCATGATCGGTTTGAAACAAACCCGGAAATTATTTGTTCCCCCGGCCGGGTCAATCTGATCGGAGAACATACCGATTACAACAAGGGATTTGTGTTGCCCGCTGCCATCGATAAATACATACTTCTGGCAATGGCTCGAAATGAGCAACAGAAAATTCGCCTTTATTCTGTGGACATGGATTCCGGATATTTTGAAACGGAGGTAGCAAGGGAGTATAAAAAAGCAGAAATCAACTGGTCGAACTATATCATCGGGGTTGTTGACGAACTGGAAAAAGCCGGCCATGTCATCGGGGGATTTGATTGCGTATTTGGAGGAAACATACCCATTGGTGCCGGACTTTCCTCCTCCGCTGCCCTGGAATCCGGTGTTGTCTTTGGATTGAACCGGCTTTATGATCTTGGCCTTACCCGACTGGAGATGATAACAATCGCAATGCAGGCTGAAAATCGTTTTGTTGGTGTTCAGTGCGGCATCATGGATCAATTCGCCTGTATTAACGGAAAAAAGAACAGTGTGATAAAACTCGATTGTAGTTCGCTTGAATTCCAGAGATATCCATTCGACCGGAAAGACATTCGGATTATGCTTTGTGATACCAAAGTGAGAAGGGAACTGGCGACATCCGAATACAATATTCGCAGGGAGCAGTGTGAAGAAGGGGTTGACACGTTGCGGAAGTATTACCCTTCCATTAATTATCTCAGGGATGTCTCTATGCCACAGCTTGAAAAGCATGAGAAAGATTTCGATCCGGTAGTTTACCGTCGTTGCTGTTATGTACTCCTGGAGAACAGCAGGGTACTTAAAAGCTGCGAGGATCTGATGAATCAGGATTTTTCATCCGTTGGCAGGCGCATGTATCAGTCCCATTATGGTTTGAGGGATGACTATGAGGTAAGCTGTCCTGAATTGGATATACTTGTGAAGGCTTCCGAATCAATGGAAGGCGTATTGGGAGCACGCATGATGGGTGGCGGTTTTGGCGGATGCACAATTAACCTTGTTCTTCATGATAAAATCGATCACATTGCATCAAATATTGAGCAATATTATCACAGACAAATGGGAATTATGCCTGATATCCACGTTGTCGCGATTGGTGAGGGAACTCACCTGATTTCCGGAAACAGTTGAAACACCCATGTTTTAATCATATGCCTGTGTGTCAAAGATTTTGCCATGGGTGTTTCAACTGTTTATAATGTTAGATTCTTACGTCAGATGCTCAATGAACCGCGTCAGCGTTATACCAATGTCGAGACAGTATTTTTTACAAAGTGGTGCATGATTATCACAGGCATTGGTATGCTATGTGACTTTAAAAAAATCGAAGGTAATCAGCACATGAATTGTCCATGACGATTATACTCATGCCTCTGTGTGTCGGGTTGCCGTCATGGCCATTTCATGTGACCGATTGATTTCAAAATTCAAAACACATGAAATCTGAAAATTTTGTTAAATTGATTCCTACTCATCCAAACTATTTGCTTCATCTGATTCGGTACGTTCTTCACCGCTTACCTTGTCATAAAATGTGAATGCGAAGAAAATCATTACCAACAGGGAGAAAATGGCAGGTATCCACCAAAAATCGACCCACTGACTCATTGTCAATGAATCCTGGTCTCCAAGGAACTGATTGTAGACATTTCCGGCAGTCTGTGCCCCAATCAGCATACCGACACCGTAGGTGATAAATACCAGGAATCCCTGGGCTTGTCCACGGATTTTTTTGGTGGATTTTTTATCCACATAAATTTGTCCGGTGACAAAGAAAAAGTCAAAACAAATGCCGTGCAGGGCTATCCCGAGAATAATCATCCACTGCACGGTTTCGGGGGCTCCCATAGCAAACAGGGCATAACGAGCAGCCCATGCCAGCATACCGATCACCAACATCCATTTTACGCCAAGTTTTCGGAAAAAGAACGGAATAAGCAGCATGAAGAACACTTCCGACATCTGACCCAGGGTCTGTATCCCCGCAATATTCTGAAAACCCGAATCACCTAAAAAGATTTGTGTAAAATTGTAATAGGCTGCCAGTGGAATGCAGATAAGGAAAGAGCTGATTATAAAAATGTAAAAGGGTTTGCTCCCGAGGTGATTCAAGGCATCCAGGCCAATGATACTTTTAATCGAGACTTTTTCACCTTTAGCGGAAGGCGGTGTATGAGGAAGAGTGAAGCTGTACAATCCCAAAAATATACTGGCGACACCCGCTGTATAAAGGGGTATGGGTGTAGCCTCCACAATAGTACCAGTAATGGAACCGAGAACAAAACTGATCAAGAGTCCGGCAACTATCCATCCGATCGTGCCGAATACCCGGATTACGGGGAACTGTTTTTCCTGATTTTCGATATTGTGGAATGCCAGAGAATTGGACAACCCAATCGTCGGCATATAAC
>SLQC01000031.1 GCA_007131625.1 Balneolales bacterium
CCACACCAGGGTTTGCAAATTGCGGAATACGGAGCACCGCTTTGGCGTGCTGTAGCCCTTAGTGGTGGCCTGATCGGCCCGGATATTGATGAATCGAACTATACAGGTTCGATGAAGCATACTCCGGCATTTCTGGGATGCTGTGATGTGGATCCACATATTCCCTAAGAACGCGTAGATGAAACTGAGAAGGTTCTTAGCAAACTGAACGCTGATGTCACTAAGCGGATTTATAAAGGCATGGGGCATACGATTAATGAAGATGAAATTAAATCCATACGCGGGATGATGACAAAAGTGTTGGAGAGTTAATGAACCAATCAATAGTCCAGATCATAATTAATTTTCAAAATCACAACGTAATGTAATTACATCAATTCAGCCATGAGAATCACTCGTCTTTATACCGGGTCTGACAACGAATCCCATTTTGAAGAGATCGAGATAGATCTTGACGATGCCGGTGAAATCGGTCAACTTTCCAAACAGATCAAGGCAACCGGCATCATTTTTCGCCGAACGGGTCCTGACTACGATTACGACTGGCATAATGCTCCGCGGCGCCAATATATCATTATGCTGGATGGTGCTGTGGATGTGGAAACCGGGGATGGAACGGCGCGGCGCTTTTCAACCGGTGATATATTGCTCGCAGAAGACACTACGGGTCGCGGACATAAAAGCAAAGCTGTGAATAATGAGCCACGTACATCCGTTTTTGTGACACTGGACTAAAAATGCCATGTGCATTAGTAACAAAAAAGCGTTTAGTGGTTGAACGTAAATTGAATGAATAGGCCCCTTCAAAAGGGGGGCATTCCAAAAAAAATTCTCAACCTCCCAACAAGCTTTAAAAAGTTCACCGATGGTGCTTGCTGTCCATGAAAATTGGTAATCAGTTCAATGGTTTGTTGGTTCTGATCGTCTCAAATAACCAGTCTGCGAAGTTTTTCAGGATATTCCTGGTGCGTTTTGTGTACGCTGAGTGTGATGTATTCATCTACCAGAATATGTTGGTTCTGGTAGGATAGCGAGGATTTGGCCGGGAAGAGTCTGACCTGCGGTTCTTGAAAGCCCTTGTATTGCAATTAACAGGCAATGCAGGGGCTTTCATTAGCTTGTCTGAAATTATTAATCATGTATATTGTTGTTTATATTGAAAACTTGTGAAAGGCTTTGATATCACAATCAAAGTATTTAAGAAAACTGATTATATAGGAGGGTGGTTATGAGGTGGAAGTTCCGACATTTTCGAGTAGTTTCAGTGCGTGAGAATCGCTGGATTAGCCTTATGCCGGCATCCGGAATGATATTGGCTTTATGGGTGGCGGTTTCGACGCTATGTATGGCTGACGCATCCCTGGCCGCAGCAGCAGGGGGCAATAAAGATTTGCCTGCGTTTCCGGGAGCTGAAGGGGCGGCAAAGTATACACCTGGTGGACGAGGTGGAGATGTGTATCATGTTGTCAATACGAATGCAAATGGAGAGGGAAGCCTGGCTTATGGTATTGAAACGGCTAATGGACCACGCACCATTGTATTTGATATCGGCGGTACCATTTTTTTCGAAGAGGAATTGAATATCCTGGAGAAGCGGAGATTGACGATTGCGGGTCAGACGGCACCCGGCGATGGTGTGACACTTCGTTTCGACGGGGGAGGCATGCAGATAACCGATAGCGAAGACATCATAGTAACCCATTTGCGTTTAGCCAACGGATCGGTTGATAGCCGGTTTGACCTACTTCGCACAAACGGATCGAAAGATGTCATGCTCAGTCATCTGAGCTTTCGCTGGGGTACACGCAGCAACTTCGTGAGTCGCCCTCACGGACCCGTTACCGCCCAATACCTGATCAATGCGGAACCGACGGATCGTCAACTGGGAGGATGGTGGGGTCAAATGCGCCAGCATGAAGGTCTCTTCAACTATACCATCCGAAAAAACCTGGGTATCCATCAAAGCGGCCGCTTCAATATGTTCCAGGGCGGCAGGTTCGAGTTTATCAACAACGTTACGTTTAACGCAGATCTCCGCTGGCACAACACGTTCTATATTTTTTCACGACCGGAACACGGAAGTCGTGAAGCCAGTCTCGGAGCACAACTTGCTGATGTCAACGCCATTGGCAATGTACTTATTGACGGGTACAATCCTCCTGCAACCTCTTTTGGATTCGGCAAATCTTCCCGGGTATATTTGGATGGAAATGTACGTGACTGGAATCCGGATGCACTGTTCTCCCCGGAGAATGCGGATGACGACATCTATGAGGGGGTTCCCGAATATATGGTGGGACACGAACTATTGATCGAGTTGCCGGCCGACGAGTTTGCCAGAGTGGATATGCCTCTGGATTTGAGGCTGACGGACACGCAGAGAACCAGGCCGCTGAGTTATAGAAGAGCCTATATTGATGTGTTAAGCCGGTCGGGAGCCTCGGTAACGCGTGACAAGCATGATCACCGTTATGTCCGGGACGTGATGAACAAGACGATCCGGGAACTGCCAAAATGGGTGACGGATGTTATCGGTGAGACTTTCCCGGAGCTCGATCCTGGACAGCCGGTTCAAAGCACGGCAAGGGACGGAATTGCGGATATCTGGAAGACAGAACGTGGTCTGGATCCCGAAATCGCCTATCATCAGACATATACGAATGAAGGGTACACATACCTTGAGAAATACCTTCATTGGCTGATGCGCAAAAGCTTCCCACCCGATGACCTTGATACCAGGGAAATTGTTGTGTCGTCGACATACCAACAGGGTGGATATGCGAGTGTAAGTTCCACCGGGCAAAAAGTGAATGATGAACCGTCCGCTTACAGCTCGTTCACCGTTGCTAAAAATAACGGATCCATGCAGTTTGGCCTGCTCAGATTCGATATCTCGAAAATCGAACCCGGAATGATAAACGATGCCACGCTAATTCTGGATATATCGGATGATTTCGGTTTTGGACAAATACGTGTGTATGGCCTGGATCACGATCGATCTGGCCAGCTTTGGCCTGACGGACACATTTCAGCCGATGCTGCGCCTGCTCTTGAAAATGTTAACCATTCGATTGAGATGATTCGTGATGATGTTATTCTTCTCGGTGATCTGCAATTAGTGAATGGTAAAGCGAGCTTGACTTGTCCCAATCTGGCGGTTTTTCTGAATCTGGCAATGTATTACAGCGATAATCCCGAGAGCGATCTGGTAACACTTGTTTTCATGCCCGTTGAGGAAGGGAAGACGGTTTTTTTTACGGATGCCTATGCAGAAACCGGAATGGCACCCCGCCTGATTTTAAAGGCCATGCCGCGGTGACCGATTTCGCGTTAACCCTTACATTATTCCTGATTAACAAATGAACTTCTTACAACAAAATATTTCTCACAAGAATGTATTCAACAATATCATGACGATGCCTCGCTTCATGCTGCTGATCATTGTATTGATGATCCATCTATCAGTACTCATGCGACGTACCCGATCCATCCGCTGGTCGACGGTTCCTGGCGGCGATTTACTTCCCCTGTGAAGAGGTGGTCTTTGTTTCGCCATCCGTCACCTGGTCGGTGATGCAGAATCTGGACATGCAGGTCCTGGCCCAGTTTTTCACGGGCAGCGACAACTCGGCTTTTGAGAATGCGGGAAAAGATTTATGCCCACCATATCGACATCCTATCGCGGACTCCGGCCCTGGAGGTTCCGGTGTTCTTTCTGATCGGTAAAAACGACTACAACGCTCAGTATGAGCTGGTCAAGGAGTATTATGAGACCTTGGAAGCACTTCGCAAAATATCCTCATTTGCAATGTTTCGCAAGGCTGGATAACCCAGGGCCGTAATCCAGCCAATCCCGTCATATTCTCTGAGATGGTCAATCTGGTTTTGGGCAAGCATTGCAATTTTTTTATGAAAAAATGGAATGTGATGTAAACCTTATACCCTATTTAAAGTTTGGCTCATATGATACTATTTGAGCAACATCATCTTGCTTGTTAATAAGGTGTTCCGGGTCTGCATCCGGTACAGGTAGAGCCCGCTCGGTTGATTTTGAGCATCGAAGTTTACCATATGCCACCCGGCTGGCTGTGTGACTCCATTCACCAGTACAGCAACTCTTCGCCCAAGTGCATCGTAGACTGTTATAGTAACATCTGTAGCTTCTGGTAGCCCGTAACGAATGGTAGTAACGGGGTTAAACGGATTGGGGTAATTACCGGCCAGTATGTATTCCGAGGGAATATCAATGGATTCTTCTTCAACCGGGACAGGGATACCTGATGTAGCAAAAGTGGCATCACCCAACAGTGTGGCGGTCTTGGGATATCGGTCGGATGCATACGCCACATTGCCACTCATCTCATCAAACCGGAAATAAGCCACGAGATTTTCTTCGTTACCCATTAAAATATCCCGGTATCTATCCCGGATCTCGAACATGCTTTTACCTGTATTCCAGATCCGTATTTCGTCTATGAGACCGACATAGAAGTTTTCGTTTCCGGCGGCATTGGCTCCGATTATCAGGTCCCCATCATTGGCTCTCGTATTTCCGGAAGTTATGCGTGTTCCGGCAACTTCGCCATTTACATAGATGGTAATGTTTCCGTTGTCATATACTCCGGCCAAATGAAGCCATTCCCCAGGAGGAACAGGATCTGATGCTGTCGCCGAATATGAACTACTAAAGATATAAAACCGCGGTGTTCGTTGATTTCCGCTTCCTGTCAGTTCCAGTCTGTAATCAACCCGCGAACCGCTTGATTTGTTAAGTATAATGGCATTGTCGTCGCTGGATGCATCGTAATTGATCCAGGCTTCAACCGTTAGTGACTGGCTTCCCATATCGAGTGTCGGTCTGTCCGTTACTCGTGAGTATCCAAGACCACCAAGTGAAAGGGCATTGCCTTCCGGCTGTTCTGCCATTGTTATTGCAGCCATATAGGAAAAGTCACTCTCCTGACCTCCGACAACGGAAGTTGCCTCATAGAAATAGCTGTTCGGTATCGTCACATCTGCGTCTGTATAGGAAGTTTGATCCGGGGTAAAAGTTTTGACTTCCTGGCGGTCATCGCTGGTCGCTGAGGTTGAGCGATACAGTACGAAAGCCTCTGCCTCTTCGTCAAACCTTTCAGCCCACTGAATTGCGGATTGCCGATTTTGTAATTTACCGTAAATTTTCGGGGGCACAGGAAAGACGCCGTATGGAACGAGTTCTGTGTTACCTACAACCTCAAGAGAACCAGGTAGTGACGATTGCCGGATGGTCTGTGCGTCCACATCATCAAACCTGAAATAAGCTCGAAGACCAACTTCGTTTCCGGTCAACCGGGACATCATTTGACTTTTTATGTCACTCTGGGTAAAAGTGCGTTCCCATATCCGGATTTCATCTATCTGACCGCTAAAGAACTGACTGCTGCCGGTACTGTTGGCTCCGATTACAAGTTGACCATCATTGATTCGGCTGTCACCTGTCATGCTGCGCATTCCACTTAATACTCCATTTATATATACAGACATGGTGGTCCCGTCGTACATTCCCAGTATATGTGTCCACTCGCCGAAGGGGATTCCATGGGATGAAACGGCCGAGTAAGACGTGCTGAATATGTAGAATTTCAGGGCTGTTTCTTCTCCACTACCATCCAACGCCAGTTCATAGTCAATTAAATTGCCATCCCTTTTGGATATAATGATTGCATTGTCGTCACTCTGCCCGTCATGTTTGATCCAGGCCTCAATGGTGAACGGGGCTTGCCCCAGGTTGAGGGAAGGTCTGTCGGAAGCTCTTGCGTACGAAGATCCGTCCAATGAAAGACTTCCACCGCCACCAGTTGCATATGGAGTGACTGTCACCGGAAACGAGTAGTCGCTCTCGTCACTCTCCTGGTTGACTGAAGTGACATGATAAAAGTATGTGGTCCCGTTGGTAAGTCCATCGTCTGAATATTCAAAAATCCCCGGTCCGACGGATGTAACTTCCTGTATGTCGGTAAAATTAGCATCCGTTGATCGAAAAATAGAATAGGTAGATGTGGCCCCGGTGCCTTCCCGGTCATTCCAGCGAAGCAAAGCATTGCCATTTCCCGGTAATCCAAATACATCGGGGGGGACAGGAAATATACCCTTATCGGTTATTTTAGCATTCGAATGCAGAGTCAGGTGATTGTCTCCTGCAAGGTCGTTTGAATTTCCGGAAAAAGTATAATATGCTGATAATGCCGGTTCGGTGCCGGAAAGCTTGCTGTGCATGGCGTTCTTTATCTCATTTTCGGACCGTGCCTGACTCCAGAGACGGATTTCATCAATTTCGCCACTGAAAAATTGATTATTCATCATATGACCTGATCCAATTATCAGATTGCCGGAATTGGCACGTGTATTGCCGGAAGTTGCTCTTGAACCTTCCAGGCTTCCATTAATATATATGGATAAAGTGGTGCCATCATAAGTACCTGCTACATGAGTCCAGCGGCCGGCAGGAATTCCGATCGCTGATGTGGCATGATAAGAGGGACTGAATATCATAAAACGGGCGGCAACTTCTTCGCCTAATCCGATAAGTGAGAGTTGATAGTCGACCGTATTGCCAGTGCGTTTGGTGATTATTACAGCATCCTCATTGGAGTTTCCATCGTGTTTGATCCACGCTTCAATTGCCAATGAGCTTGAACCCATATCCAGAGCCGGATCATCAGCAGCATCGGTAAAACTTTGTCCATCCAGTTTCAGGCTGCCACGTTGTGAGATCACATCAGAGTTCAAGCCGGATAACAGAATACATGATACGGCTAAAAAGACTGATCTCGTCAGTATGATAGTAGCATTTTTCATGTGTTTAAAATTTTTGATTTATAAGGTCACATGGAGTACCCATGTTTTAATCATATGCTTGTTTGTGAAAGATCTTGCCATGGGTGGTTAATCTGCATTCATTTAACCTCCCGATTTTCAAACCTGGCCTTCTTTCACACCTGCCCTACCGTTCATCGCATTCCGGGTGTCGATGATACAATCCATCTCCACCATGGTTTGTCGTTATTTCTCACCAAGTATACTGTTTTTTATGAATTAAAACATAAAAAATGCAATTCAGAGAACAGCGGCAGCGGCTGCCATGGTTGTTCAATTGACAGGCACTCATACCCATCATCATACCCGGAAAAGCCAATATCCAGGCTGGTCAACAAGTTCTAATTTACGGCTCTACCGGGGCCATTGGATCAGCAGCTTTTCAAATCATTAAAGCACTAGGCGCTGAGGTTACTGCTGTTGGTAAAGCCAAGAACGTAGATCTCATAAAATCACTGGGTGCCGACGATGTGATTGATTATACCAAGCAGGTTCCGATATTCAATAAAGAAATAATTCATTATTTAAAAGACCTGGCAGCATTATGAAAGTTCAAACCAGTCATTGATCAGAAATATAGTTTTGAACAGCTTCCTGAAGTTTTCAAATATTTAAATACGGGTCAGAAAACAGGAAATGTAGCAATTAGCCTCAATCAGAATGGCAAAACATAACATGCACATACGCCAAGCCCGGGATCACATCGAATTGTGAGGTGAATCGATAGAAATATTTTCTTACCTACTTAAAACCCATCAGCAGGACGGTCCGAAGGATATTCATAAAGATTTTATACCAAAGAATGGTATCATTCCACCATATTCGATTTTTCGAGATTGGCGACTAAGGGTTTTCTCTCAGTATAGCGCCCTCTCAGGAAGCTCTGTAATGTGTAGTTTTTTTGCAATTCGGGGGTTATTACAGAAATTCCTGATTGCCTTATCTATTCGTTCATCACCAAACGCCTTTGCCAACTTGAGATCCAATAAACCGCAATCTTTTTGTCCTGACAGGGTTTTGATGATCCCCCTGTAGAGGTATGCCCAAGCAAGTTTTGGATTCAGCTCAATAGCTTTGGTGTAGTCAGCTATTGCTTCATTGTGGTCACCAAGTTCAGCCTTGGAAATCCCTCTGCTGAGATATGCCCAGGCAATAGCCGGACCAAGTTTGATAGCCTTGTTAAAGTCAGATACCGCTCCTTTGTGGTCACCAAGCTCAGCCCTGGATACCCCTCTGTTGTAGTATGCCATATACTCTCTGAATATCGAACATTGTTCGATACCCCTGGTATAGTCAGCTATTGCTCCTTTGTGGTCACCAATCTTAGCTTTAGAAACACCGCTTTCGAAATACCCCATACCCACCTCCTAACTTTAGAAGTTAAAGATAGATCTATGTGATATTAATATGATAATATATAATTTAATAAAAAAGTGTATTAGAAATAATTTATCTCAATAAGTGTGTTAATAATTCATATAAACATTTATTTATTAGGAATATATTGCAAAATTAGTAAAAGAAATCATTAACTCGGAACAGGCGTTTCAAGGCAAATCCGTGGAAGCATAGATCTGAAAAACCGTAACGTAACTAATGTGAATAAGCGAAAAAAACTGCTGAAGTCTTTCCATGATCCGGCTCAAAAGAGTTTGAGGAAGGTGTTGTTTTTTAAGTTAACAAAACGGTATCCTGGTTCGATAGCGGTGGATAGAGGAGGATAGAGGAGACAATAGAGGTGAATAGTTATAAGCATATATAGCTGAATGATGTATCAGGATCAAGAAGCAGGTAACAGATTTTTTATTTATTCTGTGAACCGCTTATATTGCATTCATTCTAACAATTTAAAAATACATTCAATTGGGACTTTTAGATTTTTTACTACTTCTGCTTATTGCCGGAATATGCGGATCCATTGGACAGGCTATCGCGGGGTTCAGTCGCGGAGGTTGTATCGTAGCCATTGTGGTCGGTTTTATCGGAGCGTTGCTTGGCTCCTGGCTGAGCGTTCAGCTCGGGTTGCCAGAGTTGCTTAACATACAGATCGGCGGCAAAACATTCCCTATCATCTGGTCTATAATCGGATCGGTGATTTTTGTTGTGATCGTCAGCCTTTTAACGCCGAGAAACTAGTAATTCTGGTGCTATAAAATTCATCTGCAGAGACTCATTTTGCACGGATTTTGAAAAATATATTATGTAGATTTGTCAGTTAAATGCATTACATCTCATATAATA
>SLQC01000265.1 GCA_007131625.1 Balneolales bacterium
CGAGCCTCAACATTTTCAATATGCGCCTGAACGGGTTATTCTGAATCGTTTTGATGTGTTTACAACCGCATTGACTACCCCGCTGCCTCTGCTCATGGCTCAAAAAATTTTTGCCATCATCAATCGAGAACGAAACAAGGGACGCGATTTTTATGACATGACTTTTCTGATGTCAAAAGAAGTAAAACCCGACTATGAATATTTAATGATGAAGCTTTCCATATCACATCCTTCAGTACTGAAACAGAGATTACTTGAACAATGCGAAAAACTGGACATGAATGAAATGGCCAAAGATGTTGCCCCGTTTTTATTTGATCACAAACATGCGAAAAAAGTCATTTTATTTAATGATATGGTCCGTCGATACTCTTTTTAATAAATTCAAGAGCATAAATGTAGAGTTTGGATCACGTGCAATTTATTTTACCAGTGTCATTGTCCGGCTCTGCTCAAAATCCCCGGTCTGCAGGCGGTACAGGTACAGGCCACTGGCCGCGCCGGAAGCATCCCAGATAGCATGGTGCCGTCCGGCCGGCATGTGCTGCTGATCAACCAGCGTTTCCACCAGCCGTCCCGTGACATCGTAGACCTGCAGAGTCACGGTTTCCGGTTGCGGCAGGCTGTATTCGATCACCGTGACCGGGTTGAACGGATTGGGATAATTTTGATGGAGTTGGTAACTGACCGGACGATCTTCTATTGGGACTGATGTGGGTATGCCACTGTTTTCAAATGTAAAAAACGGACGGCCCGGATCTGACAATCCGGTGAAAAGATCCTCTGTTTCCGTACCATCCAGATTTGCCCGCCTGATCTTGCCGCTTTCGCGTTCTGTCCAGTACATCTTGCCATTTTCCACATCCATTGTTATTCCCAATGGCTCATCCAGGTCATGGAGTACATCTTCCAAACCGGTTCCATCGAAATTTACCCGGCGTATTTTTCCTGAGACAAGTTCCGTCCAGTAGAGTTGACCGGTTTCATGGTTCAATGCATAGTCGCTGATCCTTGAACTCAGATCTTCATCCAAAATAACTTGTGCTTCATCATCGTCAAAACGTATCAAAGAACGACGATTATCGGTACTCCAGGCTCTCACCGAGCCGTAAATTCTGTCATTAAAGGAATCAACTGTAAAAGCACTTTCCAAATCACCGTGTTCCTTTAAAGGATTAGGGATTCTTTTTATACCGGATCCATCCGTAGGGGCATATCGTATATGGACTTCCTCTGCAACAACAGTATACATCCACCAGTACAACTTATCGTTATCGCGGTCCAAAAATATATGACCTTTATACGGTGTTGATGTAGCAACATACTCTCTGATGATCGCTTGCAGGTTTGACCCGTTCAGTTCAACTTTCATCACTTCTCTTGACCAACCGGTAGTCCAGTAAGCTTTTTTTTCCACCGGATCGATGGCAACACTAACCGGATCGCCGAAACCTGCCAACACTTCCTGGACATTATTACCATCGGAGTCAGACTGCATAATCCTTAACCCTGCTGATCCTATAAAACCTTCAACCCAATACAGTTTATTGTGCATGGGATAAAAAATCAGATCATTGGGGTTAAGCCGGATGTCAGGTACTGACAGCACGGTATCCGTCACGGTTTCTCCCGGTTTTACCCGAATTATTGTCCCCCATTGGGCGTCATCCGTCCAATACAGGTAGTTATCGTTACTATCCAGGGTTAGCAGATAGGGTCTGGAATCAATAACATGCTCAATATCCCGGCCGTCCAACCCTGCCCGATAAATTCCGGCTTTCACATCATCAGAGGGTTTCGGCACCGTCCAGTAAAATTGATTCGCCGATTCATCAATTTCAATATCTCCAATTCTCGGGTATCCTTGTTCTGTCATGAGGTCCTCAACCTGACTGCCATCCAGATTCGACCGGTGAATACTGCCAATACCACCGTCTACTTCTACCCAATACAGCTTCCCTTCGGTATGATCAATGCGAAACCGTATAATTTTCCCGCTTGTTACCACCTCTTCCAATCCGCTGCCATCCGTTCGGGCCCGGCGTATACGTGATGCAGAACCATTTTCAAGCCAGTAGAAATAACCATTCGGGATATCCACACGCAGCATAAATTGGAAAAAACTCGATCCATCATTGGTCAGACTGAAAAAATCAGTGCCGTCATCTTGTGGATCTCCTTTTCGAAAAATAATGAGATCATTATGATAATGCGGACCATCAACCCAATACAATTCGCCATCAACAATGTCGAAAGCTACAGGTTGGCGCCGTTCAATGTTCGAAAGCGTATCCACAGCCCAGGTTTCGACATTACCACGCATCAAGTACTTGTTTTCGTAATCAAACCAGTAGATATGATGATCGGATTCAGCAATGGCCTGCCGCTCAACGGCAGCCACCTGAAATGGATCTTCCTCGGTTCCCGAGCCTTCGACAAATTGGGCGTTTGTCGGAATGGCTGCAATCAACAGGAATACAACAATGACTATAAAACTCATATTACATTGCATAGTATTTCTCTTTTGGGAGCAGGGGTAACTCGAGGTCCATTACCCCTGCTATATGGTTGTTCCGATTATTTGATAACGGTCAATTGCCGGGATTGGATATAACCACCTGCCCGGATTTGGTAGATATACACACCGCTGGCTACTTGCGACGCATCCCAAACTGCATGATGGGTGCCGGGTCGCTGTTCTTCGTCCACCAGGGTTACAACCCTCCGGCCAAGTATGTCAAAGATTTCCAGTCTCACTTCCATCTGTTCCGGCAGATCGTACCGGATGGTTGTGACCGGATTGAACGGATTGGGATAATTGTTCCGCAATTTAAATTCTAACGGAATATCGGTATAAGGTTCACCGGCCGACACAAGAATGGAATCAGGAATCGATTGCAGCCAGGGATAGGACCTTCCTTCCAAAATGGTCCAGACATCCTCGAAATCCCAGTTTTCATAATTGGCCTGTTGCGTCATTTCTGATCGCGTCAAACCGGTTATCCCGTTGGATCTTCCTGACCCGGCTCCGGCACTTCGTCCGGATGACTGCATGTCCCAGTATGACTGAAGCACCGTACTGCTGTTTACACCAATCAAACCTCCGATATCACTGTTTCCCGAGACTTCGCCTATAGCGTAGGTGGATTGAATTTCTCCGAGTTGGTGTCGTCCAACAAGTCCGCCTGATTCACTTTGTCCGGAAACGCTGCCGGTTGCATAGGAATTCAATATGCCACCATGAAAACCCTCTAATGGTGGACCATCACCGTTTTGCCCAACCAAACCTCCGGCTCTGTACTCCACCGCTGACACCTCGCCGGATGCAAAGCACTGTTCCACTTCACCATAATTAAATCCGACCAGTCCGCCGGAATAATATTGACCCGCCACATCGGCGCCGGAAGAAGATCCGAAAACATTTCCAACCAGACTACCCCATCTGCTGTTACTGCCGATCATTCCACCGACACTGGATCTGCCGGAAACCATGCCTTCGGTATGAGAGAAATAAACATCCCCCTGATTCAAACCGACCAGTCCCCCGACATGATTCTTCCCATGCACGACCATATCTTCGAGAGTGATGTTTCTGAGTACGCCGCCGTCTCCGACCCTTCCAAACAGTCCTGTTTGATCCTGCTCTTCACGGTGTATCGCGAGATGTGAAATCACATAACCGTCCCCGTCAAAATGACCGGTAAACACACTGATCGGCTCAAAACCCAGACCGTCATCCCATCCCTCCGTAGCAATTGCGTCTATATTCGTGGTCTGTATAAACCAGTCGTACGGCACACGCCGCACTTCATCGAGATGCTCAAGTGTGGCTACCTGCCAGGGGTCCTCTTCGATTCCGGATCCTCCTGCAAAATCCAGGTCCAGTCCCTCACCTTCCAGTATAACTTCCAGCGGATTCTCCTCATTCGATGCGTTGTGGTGGACTTCCAGCACAGCATTGAAATGATCTTCCTGCTCCGGCTGGAATACCACCTCTACGATATGTGTGCTGTCCGGTTCAATCGAAAAAGATGCGGTTTCAGCGACCAATTCAAATTGACCGGCATCCGGACCGGCAAGTTCAGCATGACCCTCCAGATTCATGTTACCTCTGTTTTCAATGGTAAACTCACTGACTCGGGAAGCCGATGTACCGACTCCGCCGTAATCATAACTGAGCGGATGAACCACTATCAGCGAGACTACGGGTTGATCCACGGCATCGTCAGGCTCCTGCCATGCCAGCACCGGATAGCCTTCGGTCAGCTGCCAGGTTTCGTCAAAATCGAGTTCATGCATGAAGATATATGCGTTTTGTCCGGTCATCTGACCGGTTGACAGACCCGTACTTTCACCGGGATTCCCATCCCCGGCACCCTGGTTCTGGCCGGTGGATTCGGTATCCCAATAACTGGATGTGACCGCTGCCTGACTTTTTCCAATTAATCCCCCGGTCATTTCATTACCTGAAACGGATCCGGTTGCATAAGAACCTGATAATTCACCCTTGACTCCGGGTTTCGGGGGAACAGGCAATGGTACCGGACCGTCCGAATGTCTTCCGATCAGTCCGCCTGCCATGCTGTTACCAGTGACATCAGCATGAGCATAGGAGTCATATATTTTCGTGCCCATATTCTCCCCGATGAGTCCGCCAACCAGGTTGTTCCCGGATACCTTTCCAATGGCCGATGATGCATGTACGGAACCTTCAACGGTGATCCCAATCAATCCCCCGGAGTAATCACTTTCATTGGTGATTTCGATGTTTGTTTCTGACTGATAAATGCTGCCCACTTCATTGAACCCGGCCAGTCCGCCTGCAACTCTTCCGGAAATTGCTCCGCTTGCCGATGAATGATGAATTTCACCGGAATTTCCTCCTGTCAATCCTCCAACGTATGATTCACCTGAAACCGAACCGCTGAACGATGCATCGGTAATACTTCCAATATTAGTGCCGGATATGCCTCCTGCCGTTGATCCCCCTGTCACAGAACCGCTATATAAAACACCGGTAAGCGTTCCGGTACTAAAACCGGTGATCCCGCCGATACGTGCGTTGCCTGAAACAGCACTTCCGGAGACGGTAATGCCATTAATTTCACCACCCGACATATATCCGGCCAGTCCACCGACATACCTGTCACCTGTTACATGTAGATTGTCCAGTGTAATATTTTTGAGTATGGCCCCGTCAACATATCCGAACAAACCAATCCGATCTTCCTCAGCACGGTTGATCGTCAAATGAGTGATGGTAAAGCCGTTTCCATCAAATGAGCCGGAAAAAACCTTATTATCCGATGCATTCTCCCACCACCCGATGGGATCAAAGCCCTTTCCATCATCCCAGTCTGCAGTTCCTTCAGCATCAATGTCATTTATCAGAATAAAATGCTTGTCCAGGTTTTCGGATTCACCTGCCGCCTGAAGCTGTTCCAGTGTGGCGATTTGCCAGGGATCTGATTCGGTGCCGTCGCCGTCTGCGAACTGGGCTGATGCCGGGAAGACCATCAATAGTGCCAGCAATAGAGTTGATAAGCCTTCTTTGTAAATTTGAGAAAATGTATTTTTATTGCTCATCTTAATATAAGTTATTGATATATAATAATTTTTAAATCATTCCAACCCCTGCATTCTCCTACTCGGGGTAAATTGGTTCCATTTACAGCCTGGTACTATAAATACAGACACATTAATAGCGGAACACACCTATTATTACTGTAGTTAAAATAGTTGATATTCTCGAATTTCATTGGGTTACCATATTTAAAAACCAGGGTTTTACTCCCCTTCGCTTGTTGATGTTCCCGGTAATCATAGAGTAACCGAGATTAACCGTTTGTAAAAGTGGCTATTTATTCTGTCTGGGATCATGGTTTTCTTCAATTTCACAGCATACAGATTCACGATAACTAAAGTCCTCAATGGTCATATAACTATTTGATCAATAACATGGATCGGGTTTGCACAAAATCGCCGGTATTCAGGCGGTACAGGTACATACCACTGGCGGCTCCGGAGGCATCCCAGACGGCACTGTGTTGTCCGGCCGACCGGGCTTCCTGATCGACCAGTGTTTCCACCAGTCGCCCCATAACATCGTAGACCTGCAGAGTCACGGTTTCCGATTGCGGCAGGCTGTATTCGATCACCGTGACCGGGTTGAACGGATTGGGGTGATTCTGGTGCAGTTCCGGCTGCCGGGGCAGTTGCCAATCCGGATCCACCGATGTGGACAGCTTACCGGTTCCTTTTAATTGTATCTCCAGCGGATCATCCCGGTTGGGGGCATCATGGTGGATTACCAGGGTGGCCTGAAACGTATCGGCGCTTTCCGGCCGGAATTCGACTTCTACCACCCAGATGCTGTCCGGTTCCAGCGTGTAATCGCCTTTTCCCCGGATGATTGCAAACGTACCGTTTTGGGTATTGTTCAGCGACACGTCCCCGCTCATGGTTACGTTGCCTGAGTTGCGCAGAGTATAGATCCGGGTTGTGGAGCTGTCCGTTTCCACCTCCCCGTAATCGTATTCCTCTTCTTTCGGGGCAACCTGAACGATCGATACCTCGGGCTGATCCACGGCATCGTCGGTTTCCTGCCAGGCCAGCACCGGATATCCCTCGGTCAGCTGCCAGACTTCGTCAAAATCCAGTTCATACATGTGGATGTAGGCGTTCTGGCCGGTCATCTGGCCGGTTGTCAAACCTTTGGCACCTGAAACGTCCCTGTCTCCGGCTCCTTTACTCTGCCCGGAGTTTTCAGCATCCCAGTATGTTGAGTTGATAATGCCTGAATAGAGCGTTCCGATTAATCCACCCACATCCTCATTCCCTGAAACCACACCCGACGCATACGACTCCGTTATCCTGGCATAATAGGATAGTTCTAAATCAAGATGTATGCTCTCATTTGCACCAACCAGTCCACCGACATTGCTTTCACCAGACACATTTACCATTGCATAAGAAGCATTTATATCACCACCCCAATTCCAACCAACCAAACCACCAATGGTTGAATTGCCGGATATCTCACCCATGGCAATTGAGTTATAGACTTTTCCGTCAAAGACATTTGACCCTACAAGTCCACCAATGACACCCCCGTTCCCTGAAACCTCAATATTTGCAAATGAATTTTGAATTACCCCATTATTATCCCCAACCAATCCACCAAGCCCATCTCCAGAAAGTGCACCACTAAATCTTGAACCGGATAATATTCCTAACCCATGACTACCAATTACCCCACCAATAAAACTGTTTCCTGAAATTTCCGCGTCTATAATATGAATGTTGTGCAATTCAGAATTTCCTGCCGAACCTGTCAGGCCTCCCACAGCTTGATCTCCATGAATAGACAATTTTTCAAGCGTGATGTTTTTTATCAATACACCCCTCACATACCCGAAAAGTCCAACACGACTTTCTTCAGGACGGTTGATCGTTATATTTGAAATTGTAAAACCGTTTCCATCAAAAGTTCCCGTAAACGGATGATCATCATCGGGTATTTTACGCCGGCCAATCGGTTCAAAACCTTTTCCTTCATGCCAATCCGCCGTCTCACCTGCATCAATATCGTTGATCAGAACAAAATGCCTGTCCAATTGATCCAGCTCACCTGCCGCCTGAAGCTGTTCCAGTGTGGCAATCTGGTATGGATCCTCCTCGATTCCCGAGCCTCCGGCGAACTGGGCAAGAGCCGATCCCGGCAGGATGAATAGGACCCAAAACAGGTTTAACAGGAACTGTACATGCTGCCGGTTCTTAATTACTTGCACCAATAGTTTCATATTTGATCCTCTTTAATCCAATGGTTTATTTTTTTGAAAGGTATATGTCCGGCTTCCACCGGACATACACCCAATAATGAAGTTATTTAATCAGCGATATCTGCCGGTTGAATTGACTTTGCAAACCTTGCTCTGTGCTGACGGTCATGCGCACCACATAGATCCCGCTTGAGGCGTTCACGGCATTCCAGGCGATTTCATGGCGGCCGGCACCGTAACCCTGATCGGTCAGTACGGCCACCCGGCGGCCCAGCAGGTCGTAGATCTCCAGGCGCACCCGGCTGTTCTCCGGCAGTTCAAACGGAATCACCGTCACCGGGTTGAACGGGTTGGGGTAGGCGGCTTCCAAAATGAAGGCTTCCGGCCGGGAGTCCTGCGATGGGCGCGGACCCTCAGATACGATGGGATCCCGGCGTGACTTGCCGGCTGCTTCCTGCTGGATGAGTCTTCGGTTCAGATACGCTTCCATCAGATTCCAGTTCTCTCCATCATGGAACTCCTCGCCCCCGTCCAGCATCCATGCCTGGTCCAAAACCTGCAGGGCAGCGCTATAGTCGCGATGGTGAATGTACCCCGAAATCTCGTTTTCAAAAAGCGCCAGCCGGTTTTCGGTCAGCTGAATATACGGCCCATAGCTGTCATTGAGCTGTCCGGCCAGCTCGTAGTCCTCGTCCCGGAAGGCCAGGCGGATCTCCAGAAGCAGGGCCGTCTCCACCGCCCGGCGTACGTCATATGAGTCGCCGAATTCCGTGGATATCCTCGATCGCCGCGACGCCCATTCGGCGATGGTGGACAGAATTTCGTCCCGCAGTCCCAATGCGTCATTTCGGTCCATGCGCATATAGATATACAGATCCGTAAGCCGACGGTCGTTATGCACGCGGTAGGGGTCTGCTTCCAGCTCATCGATCAGATCCAGCAGCATTTGACGGCGTTGCTCCTCGGCAGAACCCGTTGATTTGGCCAGAGGAGATCCGGCTCCGGCGCTAACAGTCTCGTCACTCGAGATGTGATTGGAAAAGTTAACCGAACCAACAAACCAGGAGGAACTGGCCCCGCCAGAGCTTCCCCAAAAGCAATCTTCCGCATGTACGGTATGACTGCTATTCCAGTTGGCAATGAGCTCATCGGGCATAGGGTCACTCACCGTGTTCAGCCCTCCCTTCGATCCATCTCCCAGGAAAGCCGTCGAGCTGCTGCTTACATGAATCTCCGTGGTTTCCTC
>SLQC01000196.1 GCA_007131625.1 Balneolales bacterium
AATTTCCGGGATGTTGATTCGGAGTGCATGGGCATCGTCT
Source organism: Balneolales bacterium (assembly GCA_007131625.1). GTDB lineage: Bacteria > Bacteroidota > Rhodothermia > Balneolales > Natronogracilivirgulaceae > SLQC01. The sequence continues at coordinate 41 of SLQC01000196.1, forward strand.
TCCCGCAATCGTATCCGCCTGCCAATGCCGTATCCTTCATAGGCCTGTGTCGTCCGGTTGCCAAAAACAATCACAATTTCGTCGCCCATTCCCCGCATACTCAGTATCGTGTGGTCACGAAACCCCATCCCGAATGCCAGTAGGATTATCAGCGTTGCCGTGCCCCAAATGATTCCAAAAAGAGTAAGGAAAGTCCGGAGGCGCTGGCTGTTAATACTTCGAAAAAAATCCTTGAAAAAATTCATATATGAATTAATTGGATGCTTTGATGTCGGATTTTAATGCGTCCATTCGGCGGATAATTATGTGTTTCCATCTCTATATGTTGAATCTGATCATTCATATTTGATCATTGTGCCAGAGTAAAATCCATTGTCACTTATCGAATGGTCAGTGATCGCACCGGTTTTTCAAAGACAACATCCCCATCCTCCAGTCCATTGACTACCTCGACATTTATGGCGTCACTGAGACCCAGCTCAATTTCTTTCTCTATCCTTCCAACATCTCCTTCACCGGGCACCTCCACAGTACTGAGCCTGGATTTATAAGTCACCACACGTTCGGGAATGAGCAATACATCCTCCCGCTTATTGATGATCACGTTTGCGTTTGCAGAATAACCGGCACGAAGAGTGTGTCCGTCACTGTCGTTTATGCGGATCTCCACCGGAAATACTGTGCTATTTTCACGCGTGGTTGCTTTCAGTGAGATTTTTGTCAGCTCACCTGTAACCCCGACACCGGGCAGGGCACCGACGAGGATTTCAACTTGCATACCTTCACGGAGTTTGCCCACATCTATTTCATCAACGGTACCTTTGAAAAGCAGATCATCCATTCGAGCCAGGGTCATCAGTGCAGTTCCCGCCTGGTAGGATGTAAGCGGGACGATGGGGTCACCGACATCGACTATTTTTTCAAGGATGTAGCCGTCGGTCGGCGCCTTTACAACACTTTCTATCAATACTTCACCAATCTGGATTCGGCCTGATTCCAACAGTTCGAGCCGTTCCCGATTGAGCTGAAGGGTAATTTCTGCTTCCCGGGCTTGCTGTTCCAGTTTTTGATAGTCGTGTATGGAAACCATGTTTCGCGCTCTGAGCTGCTCCATTCGATTCAAATCTTTCTGCAGGGTTTCGAGGATGCTTTCAGTGCGCTCCGCATTTCGCTTGGCTTCGGCAAGTTCCAGCGGAGTTGGGTCGGGTCGTATTTCCAGTAGCGGATCCCCTTCGCGGACAAAATCACCTGCTTCAGCATATACTTTATTTACCACACCGGATATTTTTGATTTCACTTCAGTCTCATTCCGGGGTTCAATCTGGCCCACTGCAAGGGCATATTCCACTATGTCCCCTCGCTCAACGATCACACTACTATCCAAAGAGTTGGATTTGTCACCGTTGCCTGAAAAGTATAACCAGACAACTGAGCCACCGCTCATAGTAATTATGATGCCTATTGTGATAATAATTCGTTTCATATGTTTAAAATTCATGATTCACAAGGTCACATGGATCACCCATGATTTAATCATCTGCCTGTGTGCCAAGTACTTGCCATGGGTGCTTCACGTGTTTAAATTTTTCTTATATATAACGTCACATGTAATACCATGACCGTGTTTAATCGTGCTCCTGTGTGTCAAAACTTTGGGCTTGTCATGGGCATTACATCTGTTTAATTTTTTCTGATTTATATTGTCAGATGCTCAATCAACCGCACCGACGTAATGCCATGATTTAATCATGCTTGTGTGTGTTGCGATATGACCATGGGCATTTCATCTGATGAACATTTTGGGTTTATCAGACCGGTGTTTTATCAGACTATACGCAGGTGAATATGAAAATGTTTCCAGAGTTGTTATAGATGAGGTCGGTTAAGCAGTAACTTTCGAACAGTTACAGGCGTTTACCGGGTCATAAATTGGCTAATTGTTAAAAAATCAGAATTTTTATTTGACTGAAATAATTGCTTTTATTGAATTCGATTGTCTGCCAATGTGAAATAACATTATTATTTTTGAATCACCGGAGACATCTTTACGTATATCATTTGAATATCACATTTGAAAATCATCTCATTACGAAAATTACAAATGCAACATCCATGACAAAGACCTTTTTACAATGGGACATGATTATTCCATGGAAATTCCCTTTTACATTTAAAATCCAAAGAATAGAACAGTTGCTTTCACAAATAAACTTTCCCGTTTTAAAGAGACGATCATTGATTATGGGATTCGTATTTCTCACTACGGGAATTGCTTTAACATTACAAGCTCAGAGTATTGATGCTATCGAACAGAAAGTGACTGAGTTTACGCTTGACAACGGTTTGACGGTGATCGTCATCCAACGGAACATCGCTCCTGTCGCCAGTTTTGTCACGCACGTGAATGTCGGATCCGTTAATGAAGAAATCGGCAAAACCGGTCTCACCCATGTCTTCGAACATATGGCGTTTCAGGGAAGCACTTCGATCGGCACTACCAATTGGGAGGAAGAGCAGGTTGTTCTGAAAGAGCTGGATGACGCATATCGAAAATGGTTGTTTGAAAACCGGAGCTCTTCACCGGACGAGGAAAAACTGGAGGAGTTGTGGACGGAGTTCATACGACTCAGGGAAAAGGCCGGAGAATATGTGGTTAATAATGAATTCAGTCAGATCGTCGAGCGGGAAGGAGCAGTGGGTTTGAATGCTTTTGTATCTGCTGATGAGACCGCCTTTTTCTACAGCTTGCCGCAGCACAAAACAGAACTCTGGTTTGCACTGGAAGCTGATCGTTTCAGCAACCCCGTCATGCGTGAATTCTACACGGAAAAAGAGGTGATAATGGAAGAGCGTCGTGACCGCATCGACAACGTCCCCTTTGGCCGACTGCTCGAAGAATTTATATCGACCGCCTTTTCCGCTTTTCCCTACAAACACCACCCGATCGGATGGCCTTCCGATATCGAAGCGGTTACAATCCGTGACGCCATGGCCTTTTTCGAACGCCATTATGTGCCGTCCAACATAACCATCTCCATTGCCGGTGATGTTGAACCGGAACATATCCGGCGATACGCTGAAGAATATTTCGGATCCATGCCGGCCGGTGAGACACCGCCCCGCGTTATGACCGTTGAGCCACCACAGCGCGGAGAACGGCGTTTTGTTATCGAGGAAGAGAGTCAGCCTATTCTATTGATTGGATACCATAGTGTAGGCATGAATCATCCGGATGCTGTTGTCATGGATCTCCTTAGCGGTGTTCTGTTTGACGGCCGGACTTCCCGTTTGTACCGCAGGCTGGTTACAGATGAGCAGAAAGCATTACAGATCGGTGGTTTCAATGGATTTCCGGGAAGTCGCTACCCCGGACTATTTCTCATCTATGCTGTTCCAAATCAGGGTGTCGGTCTCGATGAAATCGAGAAAGTGGTCTATGAAGAGCTGGACCGCATCCGAAATGGTGATGTTGCGACAGAAGAACTCGACAGGGTACGGACAAATGCCCGGGCATCGGTCTTACGAGGCCTCGCCTCCAACCAGGGTATGGCACTCAACTTTGCTCAAGCTCAAAACCAGAGAGGATCCTGGCGTAGTATATTCACTGACCTTGATGAGATGGAGATGGTCACCGTCGATGATTTACAGCGGGTTGTGGAAACCTACTTCCGAAAAAGCAGCAGGACCGTCGGATCGGTTCAGACCATCAATAACACGGACTCCAACCGGTAATCGAGAATTTTAAAACGAGTTTACGATGAAGTACCTTTTTTTCTTCCTACTATCGGTATTGTTGACGGCCTGCGGAACCACGAACCAAGTCGCTCAGAGACCACATGAAAATCTTGAGTTTTCCGAACCGAAAGCTTTTTCCATACCGGAAATCGAGCGCTTCCGGTACAACGGCATCACTTTTTTTCTGTTACAATATGACGAACTTCCGTTGGTGAATGTCAATGTGATAGTCAACGGCGGTGCATGGTTGAACCCCGCCGACAAAGTCGGACTTGCGTCCATTACCGGTACAGTTCTCCGCTCAGGTGGATCAGTTCAATATCCGGAAGAAGAGCTGAATGAACTGCTCGAAAACCGGGCGGCGAGTATGGAAACCGGATTCGGACTGGTAACAGGATCGGCACAGATGAACGTGTTGATTGATGATTTTGACGAACTGCTGCCCGTATTCACCGACTTGCTCAAAAACCCGCTTTTCCCTCAGGAACGGCTTGACCTGGCGAAAACCCGGCAGCGAACCGCAATTTCAAGGCGAAACGAAGATGCCTCCTCGGTAGCCTCACGCGAGTTTCAAAAACTGATCTACGGCGAAAATTCGGTTTACAGCCGCATCATTGAATACGAAACACTGGAAAATATCACCCGTGACGACCTGATCCGCTTTCATCAAAAAACCTATCAGGGAAGCAATATGTTTGTGGGTGTCGTCGGTGATTTTAATCCGGATATGATCAGGGAGCAGCTCAGAAAAGCTTTTGATATATTTGACGAGGGAGTTCCGGTGCAAATGGATCTTCCCGGTGTCGATTACGAGTTTGACGAGGGGCTCTTCTTTGCCAACAAAAGTGATATGAACCAGAGCCAGATCCGGATGGGACATATCGGTGGCTACAGAGACAACCCGGACTATGCGGCATTGCAAGTCATGAATCAGATATTAAGCGGCGGTTTTTCCGGCCGGCTGATGCAGGAAGTGCGGACACGCCAAGGCCTGGCTTATAGTGTTTACGGGTCATATGGTAGCAATGTCCGGTATCCTGGCGTCTTTTATGCAGGACTGAGCACTGCTGCAGAGAACACTTCAGAGGGACTCAAAGCCACACTTGAGGAAATTCGGAGACTTCAGGACGAACCGGTGACACAACAGGAACTGGATGAGACCAAAGAACGGATCTTCAACCGGATCATTTTCCGATACGACAGTTACGGCCGTATCCTTTCCGAGCACATGAGCAACTATAATCTCGGTCTGCCGGAGGATGCTTTCGAGCAATATATCGAAGATGTCCATGAGGTGACTGTTGATGATATTTACAGAGTTGCCAATAAATACCTCCAGCCGGATCAGTTTAAAATACTTATTGTCGGCAATAAAAGTCTGGTAGAGGAACAGCTGCAGGATCTGGAAGGAGCATTCGGATCTTATACGGAAGTGGATATCTCCATACCACGTCCCGTTTCAGAACGTGCCGCCATTGAAGGAGATCAGGAAGCGGGTCGTGAATTTTTGGAAAAAATGGCGGATGTCATCCTCGATACCCGGCAGGAAATCGATTCGGTTGAATACCGTGGCACACAACAAATACAGACCCCACAGGGAGAAATGGCTCTGAATGTACATGCGATCGCAGTGTATCCGGATCAGCTCACTATGGATATTTCGACCCCAATGGGATCTCAAAGGTTGGAGATAGCTGATGGGCAGGGAGTTATGAAAATGGGTGGACAGGAACAGGCTCTGCCGGAAGCTATGGTCAGCTCCCTTTTGAACGAACTGAAAAAAGAGCCGCTTTATTTGGCACTACATCATACCGGATTGGAAGCCTATCTGCTTGAGGCCGGAGATGGCGAAAATATAACCATATACATCGGCGGTGAACTTGACCTTACTTTGAATATCGATAAGGATACTTACCTTCCTGCCGAAATCACCTATTCGGAATTTGACCAGAGCATTGGCAACGACGTTTCAATCACAATTACATTCGATAACTGGACATCAGGTGACGGTGTTCGCATTCCTTATTTGCAAAAACGGTATAATAACGGCGAACAGGCGAGCCAGACCCTGCTTGAAGAACATACTATCCACTGACCAATAAGTCGGGCGTATTCCCGGAATCGGGTATCATGGGCCATTTTGTGTCATGCTTCCTATGGCAACTGTGACCAAATTCACTGAATCACCGACAATAATATGACCCGAAAATTGTTATTTATAAACACATTTGCATTTTTGAGTTGTTTTAATAAATTATAACAAATGTGCATTCAAATATCTTTGATTATCAGATATTTATAAGATCAAATACGGTCTGAATTTTGGACTGCACTTACCTATGTTGTAATTTTGACGGAAAGCATCATGGCTGATGAGAGGTTCAGCCTGCTAAAATAACTCCGGGGGAATATCCGGAGTCGTTAACTTGCTCAATTGGACTGACCTGAAGTAGAACCACGTCGCGTCACGAGATCATAAACGTTTGAAAATACAGGACCGGGATCAGATCCATTTTTATTAATTGAAGAAAAGGAGGTCGCATTGTCATACTTCGAATTCAAACCCGAGAAAATTTTTTTTACAGATGGGATGCCCCCGAAGTATAAATCCTACAATCTCAAAAACTTTGAACAGATACCACAGGTTCAAAAACTGTCAGAGGAAATTCGTTTTTCCATTAAAGTGGTTGGTAACGTTCTTCCGTTCAAAGTGAACAACTATGTAGTGGAAGAGCTGATAAACTGGAACAATGTCCCGGATGACCCAATGTTTCACCTCACTTTTCCGCAAAAAACAATGCTCCAACCACACCATTTCGACAAAATGGCCAATGTACTAAAAAGGGGCAGTTTGAAGGAGGAGATACGGAATACGGCCAATGAAATCCGCATGCAGCTCAATCCCCATCCGGCCGGGCAACAGGAGGGAAATATACCTGAGCTTGCTTGTGAAAAGTTGGAGGGAATGCAGCATAAATACCAGGAAACCACTCTTTTCTTTCCAAGTCAGGGTCAAACCTGTCATGCCTACTGCTCCTTCTGTTTCCGATGGCCACAATTTGTCGGAATTGATGAATTGAAATTCGCCATGAAGGAATCAGAGCTTCTTGTCGATTACCTGAAAGAACATCCGGAAATTACCGATGTGCTCTTCACAGGTGGCGATCCTTTGATCATGAAATCCAAAGTGCTGGCATCCTATATCGAACCGTTGCTGGAGGCCGACCTCCCGAATCTCAGAAATATACGGATCGGGACCAAGGCCCTTGGTTACTGGCCCTACAAATTTGTGACCGACAAAGACTCCGGAGAGTTGTTGGAACTCTTCAACAAAATCACCGATACCGGCTTACACCTTGCCTTAATGGGTCACTATTCCCACCCGGTTGAACTGCAAACGGATATCAATAAAGAAGCGGTGCGTCGCGTGCGTTCGACAGGAGCACAGATCCGTACCCAGTCACCACTGTTGCGTCATATCAACGACACTTCCGACACATGGGCAGAAATGTGGCGGGAGCAGGTTAAGCAGGGCATGATACCGTATTATATGTTTGTGGTTCGCGATACCGGAGCACGGCATCATTTTGATATCACCCTTCATGAAGCCTGGGACATTTTCCGTGGCGCATATAACCAGGTAAGTGGTATTGCCAGAACCGTACGCGGCCCCAGCATGTCGGCCGGACCTGGCAAGGTTCATGTGCTAGGCGTGAGCGAAGTGGCCGGCGAAAAAGTCTATACCCTGCAATTTCTGCAGGGGCGAAACCCCGAATGGGTCGGACGTCCTTTCTTTGCCAAATACAACAAAGATGCCGTATGGCTCGACGACCTGGAACCGGCTTTCGGTGAAGATGTATTTTTCTTTGAAAAAGAATATCCCGGTGCGGCAAAATCGAACAACTCCAGTACTGTCGACCTCGAATCCTTACTAAGTAACGTCAGCTGATCGCAACCGGAATGGTACGCAACCGGAATGGTACGCAACCGGGATGATACACAACCGAAAGCGAAACCGGGATCAGCCGTCTGTCTGAACTAACTGCCGATTGTTGTAAATAGCGATTGCACGACCGGTAAGTTTTTTGTTCAGATAGGGTGTGTTCACGGACCGTGAACGGATAGACTCTTTCTCACATATCCATTCCTGTGTGGTATCAAAGATGGTCAAATTAGCTTTTTCACCCACAGCCACAGCCGGTATCGGTACATTGAGAATCTTTCGCGGGTTCACGGCCAGCTTTTCTATAACCTGTTGCAGGGAGAGTTTACCTGTTTTCAACAACTGTTCCGAAACGATGCTCCAAGCTGTTTCAAGTCCGATAATTCCATTGGGAGCATAAATAAACTCCACCTCTTTTTCATCCACCGAATGGGGAGCATGATCTGTGCAGATCGCATCTATGGTGCCGTCAGCAAGGCCTTCGATCATCGCCGCTGTATCATCGGCTGTCCGTAACGGTGGATGCATCTTCCAGTTGGTGTTAAACTGCTGCCGTTCAATCTCTTCGTCGGTCAGGTCGAAATGGTGTGGACACACCTCTGTCGTTATGCGAACCCCATTCTTTTTCGCAACCCGGACCAGGTCAACACCCTTTCTTGTACTGATATGCGCTACATGTACATATCCGCCTGTCAGTTCTGCCAGCATGATATCTCTGGCTATCATGATCTCCTCGGCGATTGATGGCGATCCATCAAGTCCCAGGCGGGTGGATACACGTCCTTCGTGCATATGTCCGGGACGCGAAAGGGGTATATCTTCTTCATGATTGATAATCGGCATCCCCAGCATCGCCGAATACTCAAGTGCGATCCGCATCAGCCGGCTGTCCTGCACCGGATCACCGTCGTCGCTAAACGCAACCGCGCCCCCTTCCTTCATGTCGGCCATTTCGGTCAGCGATTTCCCCTCCCTTTTTTTGGATACCGTGCCGATCGGATAAACATCCACCGGCAGACCGGATGCACGCCTTACGATATACTCCACCACATCGCGTGTATGGATTGGCGGGTCGGTATTGGGCATGCAGGCTACCGCCGTGAAACCACCGGCCGCTGCAGCATCACAACCTGTCAGAATTGTCTCCTTATGCTCATACCCCGGTTCGCGGAGATGAACATGCATATCCATCCATCCCGCCGAAACAAACGCCCCCTTTCCCTCGAAAACAGCATCTTTGCCGGCA
>SLQC01000190.1 GCA_007131625.1 Balneolales bacterium
GCATGCAGGTCATCTCCGTTGAACTCCAGAGTACCGTTGAGCTGCGTGAGCGGCAGCAACAGATCCGGGGACTCCATGTTCACATCAGAGGCAACAACCGAGCCGTCGACCCGGACTGCCTCCAGGTCATCGATCCGTCCGCGGATCCGAGCGCCGGAGTCGATTTCGCCGCTCATCACCAGACCAATCTCCTCTTCAATCGGATAATAGGAGTTCATCTCTCCGAGTGCCAGCAGCCCGTTGATGGCCAGATCAAAAACGGCCGACTCCTCCATGTAATCGGTCACTTCTCCGGACATCGAAAATCGGTTGGTACCGGACCGGATCCGGGCATCGGCAATGGTCACCGTTTGCTCGTTTGCACGTATGACCGCCACCAGCTCATCGATATCCTGCCCGATTTGATGGTAGGCGACATACCCGTCAGTCAGTTCGAACTCCACCGAAAAAGCTGCGTTTTCAGGGTTATCTAACATACCGTTCGCCGAACCGCTGAGGGCAATCATCCCCCGCATGTCGAGGGTGTCCGCGTCAATAGGGTAGTACTCACCAAGCGTGGCAAGATTCAGAGTAATGTCTCCCGAAATATTAAAAGCTGCGGCTTCGGGATTCAGAGGATCGGTTATACTCCCGGTAGCATTGAAATAGTTGTCAGAGGAGCGGGCGGTGGCGCTGGTAATGCTCACCTCCTCATGTGTTGCGCGTATCTCCACAGCAATATCCTCGACAGGGCGACCCACTTCACCATGTACAATGCGTCCACCTGATAACACGGCCTGGATATCAAACTCCGCCTCTTCCGGATTCCAAAGGGCACCGCCGGCTTCGGCATTGATGACGATGAGTCCGGCCAGTTCCCGGATTTGAAACTCTTCCAGAGGTACATACCTGTCGACGGTAGAAAGGTCAGCGTTCAAAATGCCATTGAACGTAAAAAAAGCTGATTCATCCAGTGGATCACGAATTTCGCCGAAAGCGGAGAGTCGGGTTACACCGGCGATTGCCTCGAACACTTCAATGACAACCAGGTCGTTATCTGCCCGTGCTGATAAGGTGATGCCTGAGATCCGTTCGGGAACGTCACTGTGTTGCATGAAACCGTCAACAATTGAAGCACGAGCTTCGAAATCCGGCACGCTGTCCTCGCTGATCCGACCCTGGAGTGTTACAGTCAGGTCAAGTTCTCCACCGGTGTTCAGGTCGGCGATAAACTCTTCAAAATCGGGTGGAACCAGATCGAACAGGGCGCCGAAGTCATCCGATTCGGAGGCGATTAGGAGATCCACAAGTGGTTCACCTTCTCCCCAATCCGAGATGCTGCCTTCGAGGGTAAGTCCAAGACCGTGCAGATTCAGTCGGCCGTCCAGCAGATTGAGATTTTCTCCGGGAAGGTCGAGCACGGAGGTTTGCCTGAGGTGGAACCCGAGCCCGGTGACCAGACGTTGTCCCTCCATGATGACATCCAGGCTTCCCAGTGTGATATCCATTGTGCTTTCCAGTACTTCGGTAAAGCGCAGCGAGCTGCGGATATCGAGTTCCGAAAGCTGTACGACAGTTTCGGTTTCATGGTCGATCATGCCGAAAGCGGCGTTGGTGATGATTACCTCGGAGAGATGCAGATCCATCAGTGCGCCGGGATCCACCGGTTCTTCGGTCTCCTCATCCGGCAGAAAATCATCCAGGTTGGTGGTTCCGTCCTTATAAATGATATATGTGAATTCGGGGCGGTCAATTTCCAGGCGGTGAATGCTGATTTCACCACGAAGCAGCGGCATGAGGTTCAGGGAGAGCAGGAGTCCGTCCATACTTGCCAGCTTCTCCTCGACCGGGTCGGGGACATTCACTCCTTCAACGACGAGTCCGAAGCGAGGGAATGTCCGGAACAGGGTATAGGAGATGTGTTCGATCTGCACATTGCGACCGGTGAGTTCCCGGACTTCCGGCAGGATCATAGACCGCAGCCGTTCATCGGTCAGATAGAGGGACAGACCGCCAATTAATATAATGAGGATCAGCAGAATGATTCCTAAAACCCATGCCAGTTTCTTCATGTGATTTATAATTATGAATAATAAGAACAGATCAGGTGTACAGAATTACAGTGTACAGAACTGAAGGGAAAAGTAAATATGTTGCAGGGTTACGCAATAATATGTTTTGAGTAGCTCTGCATTCTGATTACTGTTTCGGGATTTTCAACCGGCGGCTGCTTTCGACGGTATCGTCCAGCTCCAATTGATTAATGATAGCGATCTCCGTGGCGGTGATTCCGGTTGGAAGCGGATCAGGCAGAAAGTTTTTAAAGGGTCCTGGTTGATCTACATGGACAATTTCCAGCCGGACTGATTGCACATTCAGAATCTCCGGTTCAGTCAGGTTGTCAAAGTCACCGGTCACGGCATTGAAATCCGCTTTAAAGTTATCGAAATTATCAACAGCAGAGTAGTTCAGAAAGCGATAGATGCGGTCATTGTGCTCCACAGCATAGACCAGAGCGCGGAGATCACCGGCATCTTGTTGAATGGTTACATCAGCCAGGTACGCATTGAAGCGATCACTGCTGCGGGCTGTCGACTCGTTGTCGACTGTGATCCCTTCCTGGGCTATAAACGTGCGCACCGACTCCTGTGCCGAACCAGACTCAGGATCGATCCTGAAAATCATTACTGCGTCACCTCCGGATGAAATCAGAATCACCTGATTGCGTTCATTGATAAGCTGCCAGCCGGCGGGTACCGGAAACTGAAACGCCAGATCGGGATGGACGAAGCGGCTGTTATCAACAAAGCCCTCCCTCGGATTCTCCCCATAGAGCATTCCGTCAAGTATTCCGAAATAGATTTCTTCGTTACGAACGGTCTGTTCATATCCCTGTTCCTCCCAGTCCCGGGCCAGTTGCGGAATGTTGCTTTCCCGCTCGCCGGGATCCGGGTGACTGGAAAGCCATGTTGGAATCGACTGTCCAGATGCTTCCGAAATTCGCTTGAGGCTTGTAAAAAAAGCAGCCCCTTCTTCAGCGACATAGCCGGCACGGGCGGCGTATTCGACCCCAAGCCGGTCCGATTCCCGTTCCGCACTGCGGCCATAACTCAAAAAGATCAGTTGTGCCGCCTGGCTACTCAGATTCAGAATCGGTTCACCAGGAATGCCAAGTAACTCCTGTCCCAGAACGGCGCCACCAAGAACGGCGATTTGGCCTAATTGCTGGCGCATGGCGCGTTGCGAAGAGTGGCGGGCGGCGACATGACCGATTTCGTGACCGATGACCACCGCCAGTTGCGCCTCATTATTGAGATGGGCCAAAAGCCCCCTGGTCACGTAAACATATCCACCTGGCAATGCAAACGCATTAACCACAGGGCTGTCCAGAACCCGAAAAAAAAACTCGGTCTCGCGAAACTGCTGTTCGGTATCCTCCCTGCGCATGTGACTTTCTGCCAGGATCAAATGCCCGATACCGTCGATATATTCCGCTACGCGCTCATCATCATACAATCCGTACTGAGCGGTAAATTCCTGATCAACTTCCCTGCCGATCTCCACTTCCTGACTCCAGGTATAGGCCATCAGACGCTGGTTCCCCGAAACCGGATTCCGTTGGATCGTACAGGCACCTGCAAAAAGCAGGAAAATCAAAAGAAAGGCGAGGTTTCTGCTTTTGTAATGCATAGTTTGGTCCACTGGTAATGGTTGAAGTAATGGGCATAGTAAAGTAGTAAAAATGGTGGAATCTGACCAATATAATATTATTAGGAACCGGACGGCTCGCAGCAACCGCTGCTTTGCGATACGGATGATCGAACGGGGGTTTCACTGTATTTATTTTTTTTATTTTACACACTACCTGTGAAAACAATACGTCCACCCAAGCTAGCTGGTTGCCTGTATCATTCTGTTTATGTAACATACGGAAGAATACATATTATCATTGAAGCATTTTCTAATCAATTAACGTAGAAGTATGCACTATTCACCGATGCCGGGCCGTTAAAGCACCATTTAATTTTAATTCAAATACTGTGAAATCTTAAAGATAGAGGAATAACGATGAAAAAAACTTTGTTCATCCTGACGTTTCTTGTGGGCGCCATAACTTTCGCGGCAAGTGCCCAAACGGCTGCTGACCGGGCAACAATCCGGAACACCATTGGCGTCGGTCCCCGCCTTGGATATTATAAAGCACAGGATGCCGACGCAGGCAATTATTACGGCGGACTCCAGGCACGGTTGAAACTGGGTGCTATCGTAGGAGTCGAAGGATCCGTTGAATACCGTGCCGGACAGGAGTATGGATTCAGCGACTATACGGTTACCACCAGCTTTGTCCCGGTTACTGCCTCTCTGCTGATTTTCGCTCCCCTCAGCGAAAGTTTGGCCCCATACGGAGTAGCCGGTCTGGGTGCGTATTATACCAATTATTCCTATTCTGAAGCAGCAGAAGCTTTGGGTTTTAAGGATAGCAGCGAATTTAATCTGGGGTACCATCTGGGATTTGGCCTGGAAATACCGCTGTCCCGAAATGTGGCTCTGAATGCGGATTACCGATACCTTTTTCTTAATCCGGGCAACAACGATGAGTCGCTAATGGACGCTGATTTCAACGGAAATGTCATTACGGCCGGTCTGATGTTCTATTTTTAACCGGGAGTCCCGGAATACTCAAAGCAGATATACCTGACGAATTCCGTGTTTTGGTTTGCATTGATTTCGTTGCAGCCAAAAAGAAAGCCAGAACGGGGCACGAAAGCTTTTCTGCTTGAACGCCCATGCGTGAATATTGGTGCCATGGTCGCCCAGTGGGTAGCCGGGCCCGTGATTAGGACTGGTAATAAATCCGTCTATAGTAATTCCTGTGCTGAAGAATGTAATGCTCATAACATGCTCTTTTTTAATTTGTAAGATGTTTCTCAATGTGCTCGGATTTGGTGAATGCTTCAAAAACCAGCTTACGTGGAGCCTCAAATTCACGGGTTATCAGCAGCTCTAATTTGCCGGGCTCGGGGATTATAGTTGTATCGATGTGGATCACCTCATGGCGCACGCTGGACATCGATATTCTGATTCTTGCGAAACACCTCGGGCTTGCGCGCATCAGCCGGTCCGCATCACCGACCTGACCGGTAATGCAGTACGGCATGCCGCAGGCCGCAGGCCGCAAATGAGGTGTGCCTGCCGCGTTCAAAAAGACTATTTTACGGTTAATAAGTGCACCTGACTTTGGAAGCCGCACTCATTCCGGCAGCATCGCCTCCGATAACTACAAGCTTGCTGTTTTGGGACATTGGGACATGGGGTAAGCGTTTTGAGAGAATGAGAGAAAATATTACGGTTTGTTCTGCGAGAGGATAAGCACACTGTAGGGAGCAATGCGAATCCTGCCCTCCGGCGGCTGATCATTCCCGCCTGATTCCGCATAGACCTCCGAACTTCCGTAATTCCCGAATTCCGGATCATAGTAGTTGCTGTCACTGTTCAGGCGCACCATCCAGTGTCCGGCCGCCGGAAATGCAAGGCCGTAGTCCTCACGTGCGTGAGATGAAAAATTGGCGATCACCACTGTGCTGTCGCCCGGACCTCCTTCGCTCCAGCGGTGCCAGGCGATCAACTTCTCCTCGTGATTCAGGTGATAGACATCCACTTCCTGCCCGGTGAGTCCGGCCGTCACCTCTCCTGCATTCTTCCGCAGTGAAATAAGATCCTTGTAGATCTGGAGTATGCCGGCGTACGTTTCGATCTTTGACCAATCAAGCGGATCCTGGTCGTGGAACCAGTCGTCCTCAAGGATTTCCTGGCCCTGAAAAATCATCGGGATGCCCGGTGTCGTAAACACAAGAGCCCCTCCCAGCGTGGATTTCTTTTTGGCCGCCCAGGATGACGCGCTTCCGGGATCCACTTCTTCCGGCACGCGGGCCTTGCCATTGGCAACCTCATCGTGCGACTCCGTATAGATCACACGCTCAAAGGCATTGAGATAATAGCGATGAAGGATGGCGTTCTGCAACTCCTCCATATCACAATGGGCATCGTCGGCCGCAAGAAGATTCTTCCGCACATTGTGTACAAACCGGGCGTTCCATTGCGTGTCGAATCCGGCGCCGCCGTCTTTCGGCCACTTGGTCAGAGCCGGGTTGTTCTGAAGGTCTTCGGCAATGTTGATGGCGGCGGGACGGATCTTCTTAATCTCATGCGTAATCAGTTGCATCAGATTCCAGCCGTCGGAAAGATCGCTTCCAGGATCATGGTCACGCCCGTGCACATTACGGATATAGGCGGTCATATCCCAGCGGAGTCCGTCCACATTGTACTCGCACAGCCACATGAGCGCGTTTTCCTTAATGAACTCGCGGACCTCCCTCCGGCCGTAATCCGGACGCGTATCCCCCCATGGCGTCTTCGCACGCCAGTCGTTGTAAAAATAGATGCCGCCCATATCGTTTTCGCTCCAGCCGTCAAACTGCCACAGATCCAGGTTGCTCGGACCGAAGTGGTTGTAAACCACATCCACAACAACGGCAATGCCCAGTTTGTGCGCCTCATCAACAAACTCCCGGAATTTGCGCGGACGACCGTAGTCGCTTTCCACCGCGAAGATATGGGCAGGGTTGTATCCCCACGAATAGCCCCCGGCAAACTCGGCCAGCGGCATGATTTCTATGACATTGATACCCAGGTCCCGCAGATACGGCAAATGCCTGATGGCACCTTCGAGGGTTCCCGGACCCTCTTCGCCCTCTTCCTTGCCAAACGTGCCGATATGCAGTTCATAAATGATCATCTTTTTTACCGGTGGCGGTGTGAATGGCTCCATGCCTGCGATGCTCTGGGGATCTCTGATGATCGTATTTCCGACTGAATTAGTCACCCTGCGGGCATAGGGATCTATGCGCAGATACTCCTTGCTGCCATTCAGGATACGGTAGCGGTACTCATCCCCCTTCTGCACCCTGGCAATATCGGCCGACCACACCCCGTTTTTGTCGACGGTCATCGGATGCGCCTCCTTGTCCCAGTCGTTGAACGTGCCGATCACATACACTTCATCGGCATGAGGCGCCCAGACCGAAAACCGGCACCCCTTTTTGTGCAAATTTGCACCTTTTGCCTTTTTTGATTTCATCGTTGTTTCCCCGGATTAGCACTTAAATGAAAGTCGCCACCGATGATAATGTTCCCGTTGACAACCCGAACCCGCTTTAGAAGAACATGCTCCCATGACCGGTGAGCCTGTTCACATCATGATCGCAAAAAAAATCATATCATCACAAATTTACCAAAACTCCCGAAATTAACTACTTCTACCGGAACCAGTATGTAGCATTATGAAAATGGTGTTGATTTGCGGGAAACGTTCCGGAGAGACCAGGCGGATGAAATGGGCTCATGTGGATTTAAAACACATGATATGGACGATTCCTGCTGAGGAAACCAAAGCTAACCGAACCCACGTGGAACCATTGTCAGATATGGCTGTTGAGATCCTTGAAGATTTTGATGACCAGTTTGGTAGATCGGGCTACGTGTTTAAATCACCGACCGTGAAAGGTCAACCTGCTCAGTGGTTGCAAAAAAGGCTCTGAACAGATTCAGGGGTAGTCCCAAAAGCAATTTGCTAACCACTTGGGTATTCCTGTCCAGCGCGTGAATGAAATTGTTAAAAGCAAGCGAGGAATTTCACCCGACACGGCATGGCTTTTTTCGGAAGCATTTAATACCTCACCGCAATTCTGGCTAAATCTTCAAGTCGCTTATGATTTGTCTGCTCATAGACCCAAAAAGCATGTCTCATCCCTGAAAACAGTCGTTCAGACATAGCATTGCATATCAAGCGGGCGCGAATGCAGTTCGAAAACTATGTGATGAGAAGTTGGATAGTAACTTGACTATTTTATCCTGTAATAACGGTTATAGCTGTTCGAATGACTAATGTTGCTGAATTGGATTAGGAATCTCATATCTTGGAGGAACGTTAATAAAAATTAGTACTAAAGAACCTTCAGACAGATTCGATATTTTTACCTTTAATAAGTAACTGGAGGCACCTGGTGTCAGAATTGCGAAAATATTTTAATACTACCCATCTCAGTAACCGCTCAATGGCGAAGTCGTTGATCGTGCAGTTGGAGATAGAGCATCCGGCTGATAGTGTACTGGATTTAATGGAATAGGAAAGGTTAACGATGAGAAAGCAATTAACAAATTCGAAAAGATACTTTAAATTGATCAGTTTTGATCCACGTAATTGTACCCCGGTAATGCTGGTTTTATTACTTGGAGCATGCGTCATATTTTTGGTTTCGAGTTGCGAAAAAGAACAAACTGCGTCATTTACCGGCCATCCCGGTGGCCACGAAGGTCCTCCGACAACGGCAGGTCCCCCGACGGATCCTGAATCCTGGCACACGGTGCCGGGTTATATATTAGGCGAAGATGATGTCTGGGGTGAACGGGTAAATCCACAAACAACTTTCAAAATACCGGGGGGGATGGGGCTACTGTATCAAAGTAGAGTGGAACAGGAAATACGGACTACAACGGAATGGATAGAAGGACAGCTGAGTCTGGGCCTGGCTAAAGCTGAAACAGGCAGTATTGCTTATACGCGCGATCTTTTTACCTGGCATGATTATCCGGGCAATCCGATACTCAATGAATCACAACAACCCTGGCAGACCAATTTCCGGGTGCTCGCGAACGATCTTTATTACGATCCGGAAAACAATCGGTGGGTGGCCTACTTTGGTGACAGGAACGGGAACTGGCGTGGTATCAGAGCCGTCGGTGTAACCTTCAGCAAGGATCTGGTTAACTGGGAATATGCGGACGGACCCATTCTTACCATTGATGATTACATATCCGCAGTTCCCGATCGCATTGAAGCCACCGATGAAGAGATGGACGATTATGGCAGGATCTATCTTTCATGGGGC
>SLQC01000387.1 GCA_007131625.1 Balneolales bacterium
AATTCTTCCGGTGTCCAGGGTGGACCAAATGGAGCCAGGTTTAATAGTGGTTCCTGACTTGCCGTTGCCCGTAAAAAATGATCCTGTCCATCGGAACCAATTTCCATCGCTGTTGAAGACCCATTAATCACACGCCATGTTTCAGGAACCGTCCCCGGGTCGGCATCATCAAAATCAAATACAGAACTATTATCCGGTTTGTGAAACTTTTCAGCCCCGACCTTTGTCCACTGGCCTTCATTGCGGAATTTCAGTAACAACATATGATCCTTTCTCGGTGAATTAAGTACACATGCTCATTAAGAGTGAATTCCCAGCTCCCGGTTCCATAATGCGTTTAAGTTAAGAAGAATCACCTAACTTGCAAATTTCAACACCGATGGTGGTTTCCCCTCGCCATCGGGTAAGAATTTTTACACCGATTTGAACCACTTATTCTCATCTGGGAGGAAGAATTGAAATGGTTGCCCTTGATGAGCTGCAGTTCAAGATAATACCCATCGAGCCGTGATCTTCTGACACCTTGACTTTGATAAGGGATGTCCCTACCCGCTTATAATTCTGCGATAAGCCAGAAGATGTTTTTGATCGTGCATATTTGTAAATTGCAGCCTATGATAATAATTCTTAACTGGTTGTACTCTAATTGTTTACGATATTTTTAAATGATAAAAAACAGGGGACTTATTCGCTATTATTTTATTGAGCTACAACAGGTTATGCGTTTTTTATTTTTTACTCTGAACTCCGAATATAGAGTTTTAAAGGGTTTGCATAAAGAACTGATTAATAAGGAAACGCAACAATCCTTGGTGGGACAAAAGGAACATTCCTGGCTAATTGGCCATCTATCGATAATGGTAATCGTTTAATTTCTTTCAATCTAAAATGAAACCTATTTTACCAATGAAGAAGCTGAATATTGCCGTCATTCCCGGAGATGGAATCGGTAAAGAAGTGATACCGGAAGGGATAAAAGTGCTGGAAGCGGCTGGGGCACATCATGACATTACATTCCAGTTTGATGAATTTGATTGGGGATGTGAGCGATATCTTGAAACAGGAAGCATGATGCCGGAAGATGGACTGGATCAGCTTAAAGATTACGATGTCATCTACCTGGGCGCTGTGGGCTTTCCGGGAGTTGCGGATCATATTTCGCTTTGGGGATTATTGATTCCCATTCGAAGAGCGTTCAGACAGTATGTCAATGTCAGGCCGGTCAAACTCTTTCCCGGTATAACAGGGCCGCTGGCGAACAGAGGGCCGGAAGATATCGACTTCGTAGTTGTGCGTGAAAACAATGAAGGGGAATATTCCGAAATCGGAGGCCGGCTGTATCAAGGTACGGATGATGAAATATGTATTCAGGAAAGTGTATTCACCCGGAAAGGGACGGATCGCATCTTGCACTATGCTTTCAAATTGGCAGAATCACGCAACAACCATCTCACTTCTGCAACCAAATCCAATGGTATCGTTCACACCATGCCGTTTTGGGATGAGCGTGTTGAAGCGTTATCAAAACAGTATCCTTCTGTCCGGGTTGATAAATATCATATAGATATATTGACGGCAAATTTTGTGCTTCATCCCGACTGGTTTGATGTCGTAGTGGGATCCAATTTGTTTGGAGATATTTTGTCTGACCTGGGTCCGGCCATTGCCGGTACGATCGGCATTGCACCCTCGGCAAATATAAATCCGGAGCGTGAATTTCCATCGATGTTTGAACCGGTGCATGGTTCGGCACCGGATATAGCCGGAAAAGGCATTGCCAATCCCATTGGTGCTATCTGGTCAGCCGCCATGATGCTGGAACATCTTGGCCACAATGATGCCGGTGAAACGATCCTTAATGGCATTTCTCAAACTTTGAAAGACCGGAGTGGTCTTACAGCTGATATGGGGGGTGAGTTGAACACAACGGAATGTGCAGATGCCATCGTGCGTAACTGTAATGCAAACGCATAGGCTTATGTCATGTATTATTAACGCAACTTTCTGAGTTCCACATAAGCCTTTCCTTCCTGCTCATCCGAGAAGATATGTAACCATGCGTGTATACCGAGTGCCGTCCCAACTTGAGATGCCAAATCGGTATCTCAAGTTTTCAAACTCCTTCATGGTTAGCTCAAACATAAAATCACCCGGGATACGGTCATCATCAGGCCGAACAGTGAGTATGCCACACCATTGACATTTATCAAGATTATTTCCTGTCAAATGTCAATGCTGTTATTGCTATACCTCAAGAACGACAGCTAACGTCCCATACGCTATCCCGCATTTCGATTATGTGGGAATCGCTTTGCTCGAGACTTATCAGAAATTTTGGTCGCAGGCAAGGAAGAATAATAAACCGGTTTTTTCAGATGGTTGATTCATTCAGCGATTGCGGGTGACTGGCTGCATTTTCAACAGATTGCTGAGCGGTGTAAGTAACAGAAATATATCTATGAATGGGTAGACATTTTTCGGACAGACTTTTCAATAAGTTTTTTCAGAATATCATCGTCAATATCAGCCAATTTATTAATGTACAGACAGGATTTTCCGGTTTATGTTCTTTCCTTGACTCCTGGGCTTCACGGTCGTAACAGACACTTCTGCGGCTTTTGGGACTTTCCGCGAACAATCATAAAAAATGTATTAACCCGTCTTTCTGTCATATCCCACAACATCCGGTTCACCGCCGGTACTTTCCATTTCATAAAGTGACCACAATTTTTCAGTATCAACATTCAACTTTGCTTGTACGTCAGCCCATTCAAGTCCTTTATGGCGGTTCCTGTTATTCTCAAAACGGACGTTTAACACATTGAGCAATTTTTCACATTGTTCAGCTGACAATTGCTTTTTATTGACTATTTTATACTTTTCATACATTTATTAAAAACGGTCGAACAGGCATGACAAGCGTATCAATTTCTCAATGCATCTCAATTACACAGCCTTGCTGTCCATTTGGTTATATTCATCAATTTACTGCATTTATACATTTGAAAATAGTGGATTGTCGAACATTTCACTGCATTGTATTTTCAATGATAGGACAATGTGCCATACCTTTGTTAATTTTTTGATGATGGGAGACCCTCTCGGCACTTTCCCGGAATATTGACCCGTATCGAGTTACGTTCAGGCAATGTTTCTTGAAAATAGAATTCATTTAGTATCTATCGTGATTGATAGCTACCCCGCAAACCGAAACAGAGTTTCTCCATTTACTTATTCGAATATGACGACAGCAGCAAGTTCAACAAGATGTACTCTGACCCTGAAACTGTTCCGTTTCATTCTTATCGGTTTGTTATTGACAACATGCGACCCCGTTTCTCCGGATTCCGCAACAGGCAACGATGACCCGGTCGTTATTGTCTCCAACAGTGATGGCATGGGCGTTCGACTGGAAAATGGATACGTCGTATTCCATGTTTTGGGATCCCTTTGCGGAAGAATATCGCGCCTATGGCAGGGTCCGGGGCGACAGAGGCAGAGATTAAGGCGGCTGGGGAGATGACGAGCCCGTTGGAAGACGGGGGATTTCCATTCATTCCAACCCCGACTGGACCGGCGACTGGGAAAACAAGGGCCAAATAATTGCCGACCCAAAAGATTACTGGGATTATGACGGAGAGTTACAACCTCAATTATATACTCCCAACGTGTTTATCGATGACGATCGGTATCGGGCCTTTATGTCCGTTATGTTTGCCGATACAAACCGGGTAATTACAAACTACAGAAATCGGGGGCCGGAAAGTACGCGACTGACAGGTCCCCTCTATCCGATAGAAATGGAATCCACTGACGGCATTCATTTCACGAAAGTTAACGGCGATGACCCGGCCATACCACTGGAACCTCATTTACGATACTCGCGATTTGACCCGCCCTGGTATGGGGAAGATAATACGGAGCCCACGTGTCCGGATTGTTTTGAGGTGGGGATACTGCAACCGTTTGGAAATATTATCGATTTTAAAGACAACAGGTATGTTTTTTATTACTACAGGGACGAAACGCACTATGAACACCCGGCCTATAAGGCCGTGGAAAGATCTATATACATGCTCCAAATGGATTAGCGGATACGACGAAAGGGGCTCACCTAACTGTGGCTATCATTAATCTCTCGCACTTTCCCTGAAAAAGACCGGAATTCCTGTTTTATTGTAAACCGGGTGCCGGCTCAGAAACCGTCCGTCGGGATTAACCAGCCAGTCCCGGCATAAAAAAATTGTCGCCTTAGATACCAATGGCCCCATTGGGCAGCACAGCCTCAGCGACCGGACCGACCTATTCGATTAATCCGGCAGGTAATGATTCTTAGCTATTAATTTATCTAAAAACCTGTCTAAAACAAGAAATTTGACTCCCTCACACTACCCCTTTATTCAAAAAACAACGCAAGTGGCTGGTGCTTACATTGACAAGCAAACTGCCTTTGTCTATTTTCCTTTCAATGCTTTATCACTGGCCGACTGGCCGAAGCGGAAGTGCTCACCGGGCGTCACCGAAATGGACAGGTTTGCATTAAAGTTCGGAAATCACTGAAATTGATCTGAAACCGACATAAAGTAAACAATGAACAAACGGCAGCTTGGAAGAAACGGATTTGAAATTGGTGAGGTCGGCCTTGGATGCTGGCAGCTTGGAGCAGAGTGGGGATCTCCGGTCGCGAGACCGGTTGCTCACGAAATCCTGTCGACTGCAGCTGAGACCGGCGTTACCTTATTTGATACCGCCGACGTGTATGGGGCCGGAAGAAGCGAGACACTGATTGGCGAATTCCTGCAGAAGAGTCAGTTACCGGTTGTGGTGGCGACGAAATTTGGCCGGTCCGCTGAGGTATATCCGGATAATTATACCGAAAAGGGATTGCGTGATTCTGTTACCGGTTCACTCAAACGCCTCCGCGTTGAGACACTTGACCTGATTCAACTTCATTGTATTCCGGCCGAAGTGATGCATGACGGGAAGATTTTCGACTGGCTTCGCAACCTGCAGCGCGATGGGCTGATCCGGCACTTCGGAGCCAGTGTCGAATCGGTCGAGGAGGCGCATGTTTGTCTGGAACAGGACGGACTTCTTTCGCTCCAGGTGATCTTCAACCTTTTCCGTCAGAAACTGGTCGACGAGCTTTTCCCCCGGGCGAAGACGCGCGGCGTTGGAATTATCGCACGAGTACCGCTGGCCAGCGGTCTTTTGAGCGGACGATTTTCGGCGGATACCCGGTTTCCGGATACGGATCATCGCAATTTCAATAGGGATGGAAATGCGTTTAATGTCGGCGAAACCTTCGCGGGATTGCCCTTTGATAAAGGTGTAGAGCTGACGGAGAGACTGAAGGAATATGTTCCTGAAGGCATGTCGATGGCGGAAATGGCCTTGCGATGGATTCTCGACCATGACGCTGTTTCCGTGGTCATTCCCGGCGCGAGTTCACCGGAACAGGCAAGAGCAAACGCCGCTTCGGCCAGACGGGATCCGTTGCCGAAGGAGCTGCACGATCAACTGGGTAAGTTATACCGGGATGAAGTCCACGAACACATTCGCGGTCCGTATTAAAGAGTAGTTAACTTTGAAATAAATTTTACTTTATACTCTTTTCGTGCTCTTGACATAAATAAATTTTGACCAAGCCCACGATGCGTTGGGACAGGATGAAGTGCCTTTGGCGTCACCAGGAAACAACCCTCCGGTCGCGATAAAACTTGCCGGTATCCCTGAAACCGGGATCCGTCGCCATCCAGACAGGAGTTTCGGCGCCTTTCTCGACGGAACGCGAAGCGGCAGGACCACCCATATCGGTCCGCACCCAGCCGGGGCAAACGGCATTGACCAGTACGCCTTTCGGTCGAAGGGCGTGTGCCAGCTGACACGTCACGGCATTCAGAGCCGTTTTTGAGATACTGTATACCGGGGCATAGGAACTCATTCCATGGCAAATTTCGCCGGACCCGCTGGAAATGTTGATCACCCGGCTGCCGGTTCCGATCAGATCCGTACAGGCCCGGGTCAGCCACAACGGACCGAAGGTATTGATGCTGAAAACCCGGATCAGTTTATCATCCGAAACATTCATCAGATCATCAGAATCTTTCAGAAGGATGGCGGCATTGTTAATCAGGACGTCGAGTCGGTCGATCTCCACTTTCAGGGAATTGGTTGCACTTCGGATACTCTCCGGATCGGAAACATCCAGTCTCAAAAAGTGAAGAGCCCTTTCACTTCCGGACAGTTTGAGAAAGGCATCCATGCCTCGCTGTTCATCCCTTGCCGTAAGCCAGACCCGGAATCCACAGTCGGCCAATTGTTTAACAATCTCCAAACCTATACCCCGGTTAGCTCCGGTAACAAGTGCGGTTTTCATCTGATTTATGTCAACTATTCAATGATTATTTAAGGATCGTTGTTGGTTTGGCCGATTACAAATATATGATACTTATTATTGCCGAATTTATTATAAACAAACCGGTTTATGATCTCCATTATTTTTACAATCTCCATTATTATTCTCAGTATTTCAGTAAAAAATGACCAACGTGTGGGGTGCGGGTGACATAGTATTTGTAAAAGAATTAAAATAATGGGAAATTTCTTTTCCAATATGGCAATTCGGCACTTTCTATTTCCATAAAGCATTACAGTAACGTAAACGATACGGGGTTATCTCGGACCGCCCCTCAACAAGATGTCATCCTGATATATGATTATCGCTATTGTCGGACACGGAAGAGTAGGAGGCACTCTGGCTCAACGATGGGCAGACAGAGGCCACCATGTAATCGTGGGAACCCGTAAACCGGCCGATAACCGGGTCGACCGGCTTACACAACATCCGGGAATTTCATCTTTGCCCATTCCGGAGGCAGTCCGAATGTCCGAAGTAATACTTGTAGCCACTCCACCTCATATTGCCCGTGAACTGGTTCAAATGTTCGGAGACCTTCATGGAAAAATAGTGGTGGATGCCACAAACGGTGTACGTTCCAAACCGGAAGATTACCCGACCGCCTACCATGTTTTCGAAGATCTGACCCGTGCCGAAGTTGTCAAATGTTTCAATTCCACCGGCTACGAAAATATGAATGATCCCCGCTACGGTGATGTCTCTCTGGATATGTTTATGGCTGGCAGCAGTGCCTCTGCCAAAAAGGCGGCTTCTGAACTGGCCAAAGACTGCGGCTTCGACCATTGTTATGATTTTGGTGGATCGGATCAGGTGGAACTGCTTGAAAAATTGGCCCTTGCCTGGATTAATCTTGCGGTAATTCAGGGACATGGCCGACATTCCGGATTCAAGTTATTACGAAAGTAACGATGCCGTAAACGCCATATTCCAGAACCTGTCCTTTGACTCCGGATTCAAGTTTTTACGAAAATAACCCGTCGTTGCTGCATTTTTATTTCAATCAGTCCTTGATGTAACCCTGTCCCTGAAGCTATTCATTTCCCTGAGTGCGCTGCTACCAGCATTAACAATTTCCATATGTCTCTGTATAGCATATTTTTGTTCTGGCGTTGGCTGTTTCAGGTCTTTGTATTCCGATACACGATTGGTCAACACTTTAAAGAAATATGCAGCATTCGCTGCCGAATCATGGAATTGAGCCTGGAAGCCCGATGTTGCATTTTCGATAGCCTTCAGGAAGTTTTCTTCAGAAAACTCCCCGGTTTCGAGATGCAATAAGAGGTACTTAAGTACGCCCACATAGGCTTCATGTTCACTCTGCAACTTATTGAGCAGAAATCGGACAACAAGAGAGACGTTCAATTGCCGATTGTCGAAAGCGTTACCAAATTCTTTGCCGAATCACCGCCTTCCGGCCAGAATCTCCGGTATGGCTCCTCTGCGGTTTTTTTCCGGAATTCATTCAACTGCTCCGAATAGAATGAAAACGCGTTAAAATCCTGCTGAGTATTTAATCGTCCCCGAAACAGGGTTTAAATAACTGAAAAAAAAACAACTTAATAACATATTTATGTTGTCAAAATTGCAAGAAAATCCGTTTTTTAAAACAAAAACTTGCAATTATGACCGGCAAAAGTCCAGACCAAAACCAGCGCGACTGCTTCGACCCGTTGCTTCAGGATTTTATCAATCCCAAACATGACCTGGCGGTCCAAACCTTTAAAGGCAATCCCCACGACAGTCAAACGCTTTTACCGACACTGGATCATCTCAAACAGACATGCCGGAAGCCTGTGAACACGATAGTCGTGGACCGTGGCTATCGCGGAGCAAAAGTAGATCCGAGAGTTGAAGTTATCATTCCGGGAAAGAAACGACCTCGCCAGGACTCGGAAAAACGAAGGTTGCGTCGATTATGTCGCCGACGTGCCGGAATCGAACCGGTCATTGGCCATGTGAAGTCGGATTGCCGCATGCAACGCAATTATCTGTCGGGCTGGGTCGGGGATCAAATGAATGCCTTGCTGGCCTGCGCCGGTTACAACCTGAGAAAGCATCTGAAACAGATCAGGCGTGATATTTTTGTCCCCATTTTTCGCGGGCTGCATATTTGGAGTCAATCCACGTATTCTGCAGCCGCCTAACCAAAACAACAAATCCTGAGTTCTTCAGGGACGACTAATTAACACATGCTCAGTGAAACGCGTAAGCGAAATGGCCATGTCGGCAATTCGACACAGAAGCATGATTATTTTCGACATGACATTACATCTGTCCTTAGAAAAAAAAAAATAAACAGATGAAAGAATGACGTTTTTGAGTTCCCTCGTAATGGTTATTTTATGTTTTGCGATACATTCAAATAACCAATATTAATAATGAGTCCACTCCGAAAAGTCTGACGTGTCATTTTACATAAATATAGGCAATGCAGAACTCGCATTGCAATGGCAGGCCAATTTGCC
>SLQC01000177.1 GCA_007131625.1 Balneolales bacterium
CTTGTAGGTCCGGACGCAAACGACGATGCGGCCGTTTTTCGGGTGCCGGGCTTGGACGGGCTCTTCGTCGGCAAGATGGAAAGCCATTGCTCCCCCTGCGTTCCCCGACCCTACGATGCGGCGGCTACCGGTGCCGGCGGAGCGATGCGCGACGTGGTGGCGATGGGCGGACGTCCGGTTTTCCTGCTGGATTTCGTGGGAACCAGGCCCGTGGACCAGAATGTGATCGTCGGACCCTGCGGCTTTTACGGCGAATGCACCTGCGGGAATTGCCGGGTAATGACGAGCGGAGACAGGCTCAACCTGATGATCAAGGGTATTCGCGACATGTGTGCGACGATGGATGTCTTTGTCATCGGCGGCGGCTTTTCCAGTTCTTTTTCCGATATCGTGCCTGCTGTCGTAGTGGCGGTTTTCGGCAAGCTGATGACGGAAGCGCCCCTGACCAAGCCGGCGAAGAAAGCCGGCGACAAGATCATCCTCATTGGACAGACGAATAAAGACGGTAACGACACCCTTTACCGCGCCGGTCTGGTGGATACGATGCGTCCGGCTGAAGCGTTATTCGCGGAGGAAAAGACGGCGATGGAAGCGGTCCTGGCCGCCTTTGCGACAGGCAAGATACACGCCTGCTCCGATCTGGGTGCCGCAGGCATCGGTGCTGCTATATGTGAATCCGCAAGGTTCGGCGGCTTCGGAGCCAAAGTTGATCTGTCCAGGGTTCCCGTGAAGGTGAAGGATATCACGGCCGAAGAGGTTCTGATCTGCGAAACACAGGCGCGATACATCGTCCAGGTAGATGCCGCGGATGCCGACGCCGTTGTCGCGGCGGCGGGAAAAATAACGGAACACGCGACCATCATCGGAGAGATAACGGATGACGACAAGGAAGTATTTGAGTACGGGGGAAAGACCGTGGCCGTCATTCCCAACCGGCCTTCCGAGGCCCAGTTGGCAGCCTTGAAGTAACAGTGTCTGTTTTTTTAAGTAAAAGAACGGTCAATGGGATACGCTTAAAAAAAGCAAAGAGCGTGTCTCCGGTTGCGGATACTCTCCAATTGATCGATGACCCTGTTAAGCTCCTCATCAGAACGGTCCATCCTGGAAATGAGCCTAAACAGTTGCTTTGAAATATGTATGGAGGTAACAACTTCCCTGTCGGCATGAAGTTGATTACTCCTGTTGTGCTCCGGCGATCTTTCCGGTTGATTCCGACAAATCTTACCAAGCCAGCATTAAATCTTTTGCAGGACTCGTCAATCCCGACCATATCGACGGACCTTTCACCGGTGGATTTGGTGAACTGAGTTGTCATTCGTGTCATTTTGATTATGACATAAATATGACGGATCGTGGCAGTCTGACCGTCCGCGGCATCGGAGATTCATACCGGCCCGGAGCCGTGTACGATATGGGTGTCACCCTACAAAGCGAACATCTCAAAAACGGCGGTTTCCAGATGACAGCACAATTTGAAGACGGTTCTCAGGCCGGTAAATTCGAATGGGAGTCCGGCCGGCTCAGACTTACACCCTCCATCAGCGACACGGTTCAGTATCTGCAACACACCCGGGAGGGCACGGTCCTGGCCGGCAGGCGGTAAGTGACCTGGTCGTTCCTCTGGCATGCACCTCAGCAGCAGGCCGAACCGGTACTTTTTCATATTGCCGCCAATGCCGGCAACAATGACGATTCCGCTTTTGGCGACTGGATTTATGTGAAAGAAAGAATCGTAAACCCAAAAGAGTAATGCATCACCCCTCCATAAGGAATATGACCGCCTGCAAGAGCGACCCGTACATAATTATATCCCGGGTAATCTGCTTTGGTTTTGGGCGAGGTCTGACGAATATTCTGGGCACACTGCAGGCCGGTGTTGGTATCAACAGGTCTGGAACTTCTTCGGTCATACTTCAGGTTTTTCAAAACTTTAATTACATCATCATAAAAAGTCTGGTTATCCAAATCATTTTCCGGCTGGTCAATGATAATCAGATGGCATAAAATTTTTTTTATTTGAGATCCGTCTGTTAAGTGTTTATATTCCATCGTATTTTAACGATTAATAATTTGCCACTGTTCTTCTAACCTGACAATTCTATGCCAGTTCTTGAAAGTACCTCGTCCCGAATCAACGATGTTGATCTTGATGATCCGGCTATCAAGCGGTCGGCACAACTCACCAAAGCGTTGGGACACCCCGTACGTCTGACCATTCTCAAATTGCTGATTCAGAGGGACACCTGTTTTTGCGGTGACTTTACGGACGTTCTTCCCCTGGCGCAATCTACCGTCTCTCAGCATTTGAAAGTACTAAAGAATACGGGACTCATCACCTTTACCAGCAGTGGTGTACGGAACTGCTACTGTCTTAATCCGGAAGGCATCGATGCTTTGAGTGAATGCCTGAAATCCCTCACTGATATGTTTGAAAAAACTGATCGTCCGGACTGCTGTTGATATCCCGGTGAATTGGGCGGCACTCAATGCGGATGCCATCCATTACTCTTTCATATTTTTATTAAACCAAGCTCCCTTTCGTCACACTAATGAAACAATGGTATTTAAACCGGCAGTATGCATCCAAATTATAAATTGAAACTGATGCAAACCTACAATGCAAACAAACTCAAAGAGCTGGTAAAAAGTAAATACAGTGAAATTGCCACCCGGTCAGATGATGATCAGAACTTGTCCTGTTGTGGTCCTGTGGGGTGCTGTAATCCATCCGATGAATTCAAAACCGGCTCAGACTCATATATCAACCTGATGGCAGAGTCGTACGACCGTCTTGACGGATATCAGCCTGACGCTGATCTGCATTTGGGATGTGGCATTCTTGTTGAATTTGCCGGACTGAAACCCGGTCAATCGGTGCTTGATCTGGGAAGCGGAGCCGGAAACAACCTGTTTGTCGCACGTTCCATAGCAGGGGACGCAGGCCGGCTAACCGGACTCGACTTTTCCGAAGAAATGATTCAAAAAGCGGCGGAAGCATACGTCGGCTGCGTATCGGGTGCAACGCAAAAAATCGACTATCTGGAAATTGTTGAAAATGCCGGGTTTTGTGACGTAACCGTCCAAAAAGAGCGTGAGGTCTTAATACCAAATAACTGGATTAGTCAGGTGGTGAGTGTCAATGATGCCGACGAAATCGCGGCCGCAATGCTCAAAGTGCTCAGCATTTCTCTTGCCGGGAAAAAAACATAATTGGGTTTGGATATCAGTACTATCCATCGTACATTTACGATTAAAAGTATTAAATTATATAAACAAATAATAATATTTACCTTATGGGACAAGAAACCGCAACGACTACGCTTCTCGAAGTTTACGACCCGGCCATGTGCTGCAGCACGGGAGTCTGTGGACCCGATGTGGATGACAAGCTGGTCACTTTTGCACAGAATCTGAAGTGGCTTGAGAAACAGGGCGTTACCGTCAACCGATACAACCTGGGACAGGAACCGGAAAAATTCCGTGATAATACCGTTGTTTTGCAAAGGCTGCAGGAAGAAGGTACGGAAATCCTTCCCATCCTGATCGTTAAT
Organism: Balneolales bacterium; assembly: GCA_007131625.1. GTDB lineage: Bacteria > Bacteroidota > Rhodothermia > Balneolales > Natronogracilivirgulaceae > SLQC01. Next base: position 3,552 of record SLQC01000177.1, read on the forward strand.
GGGGAAACCGTTTCGGAAGGCGGATACCCGGACCGGGAACAATTGGTGCAGTTCACCGGAATTGAAAAAGAGCAAAAGGCTGATGTGACGGATGATACCGCAGATGCGTCAGAAGCGACTGAAACCGCTGAAACCTCTGAAACGGCAGATAGGACTGAAGCTTCAAATACAGTTGACAAAAATTCCTTTATCTATTCTGAAAAAGTGGATATTCTTGTGGCTATCGGCTCCTCGGTAGCTGCAGGGTGTGAAAATTGCCTGAAATCTCACTTTGTACGCGGGAAAAAAGCGGGTCTCTCGAAAGATGATATGGCCAAAGCCATGCAATCCGGACTTAACGTACGACAAGTGCCGATGTCTCAAATCATTGGACTGGCCAATAAACTTCTTGGCAATCCTGCACCTGCCAACGGATGTACATCGGGAAACGGATGCTGCTGACAATACGTCCAATGCCATCCTGACATATCTCGATTTTTACAAAAATAATCTGCCGACAGTTAATTGACCGGCTTCGGATGAACAAATCAAATAACTCCATGCGGAAAGTCAAGAGACGGTGATATGCTGTTTTTCATTTCAAAAATTCAAAAATAATGTTACAAGAAATCACCCCTTATATTTTTTTCACCGGCAAAGGTGGCGTAGGGAAAACCTCTCTGGCCTGTGCAACGGCCGTAGCGCTATCAGACGAAGGAAAAAGGGTGCTGCTGATCAGCACCGACCCGGCATCCAACCTTAAGGAGGTGTTGGAATCCGAGATTGCCGACACCGTCACCCCGGTCAACGGTTCCAATATTCTGTTTGCAGTCAATATCGACCCGGAGCAGGCGGCCGAAGACTACCGCAATCGCGCCATCGCTCCTCTCAAAGGATTGCTTCCGGACCAGGAACTCGACAAAATGCGTGAAGAGCTGTCCGGGGCGTGCACTACCGAAATCGCCGCTTTTGATGAATTCACGCGATATGTGACTGACAAAAAGAAAATTTCGAATGGCCCGGCACATACCGGTACAAAAAAGCATGTCGGAAACAGCAATAACGGTTCCAATAAGGCTCCATCAGTTGGAGTTTATTCGGAAGAATCCGAAAATTCAGACCGGGAAAATGACTTTGATATCGTGATCTTTGACACCGCGCCAACCGGACACACCCTGCGGCTGCTCGAATTGCCGGCCGCCTGGAGCAGCTACATTGACCACAATCCGGGCGGAGCGTCCTGCATTGGTCCTTCGTCGGCTCTCAAGACCAACAAAGAGCGCTATGAACGAGTGGTGGAACGGTTGCGTGATCCACAATACACAACAGTTTATCTGGTATCCCGGCCGGAAGCCTCCGCCCTGAAAGAGGCCGACCGATCCAGTGCCGAACTGCGGGAACTCGGACTCAATAACCAACAACTGCTGATCAACGGATATTTCGAACCATTGGACAGGCATGATCCGCTTGCACTGAAGATGCAGGAAATGGCAGACCGGGCTCTGGCCGAAATGCCCGATTCAATGAAACAACTGCCCATGGAGACCTTTCCGCTCCGGCCATATAACCTGTTGGGCCTCGAGCGGCTCCGGACCGTGTTCCAGCCGCTGGATATTTCATCCATTGAGCAATCAGAAATCTCACAGGAAGAATACCGCAGTGATCATCCGTCCATCGATGACCTTATCCATGATCTGACCGCTGAAAAGGATAATGGTCTGATCATGACCATGGGTAAAGGCGGTGTCGGAAAGACAGTTATAGCCGCTACCATCGCGCTAAAACTTGCACAAAAAGGGCATCCGGTATATCTGACCACCACAGATCCGGCCGCACATATTGAAGGCCAGATCGGACCGTTGGACCAACTACCCGAAAACCTCACCATCGGTCGTATTGATCCCAGGGAGGAGAAGGAGAAATACATCGAAAAGGTGATCGCCTCGAAATCCGATTCCATGAGCGAAGAGAATCTGAAGCTGTTGCGAGAAGATCTTGAGTCGCCGTGCACCGAAGAAGTAGCGGTATTTCAGGCATTCTCCAAATCCATTCAGCAGGCGCGCCGCAAATTTGTGGTCATTGACACCGCTCCCACCGGCCATACCCTGCTGCTGCTTGACACCACCGGCAGCTATCACAAGGAGGTGCTGCGAAACACATCGCTCTCCAAAGACCATATGAAAACGCCATTTATGTATCTTCAGGATCCAGATTTTGCCAAACTGTTGCTGGTCACCATACCGGAAACCACACCCATTACCGAAGCGGCCAAGCTACAATCCGATCTTCGGCGGGCGGGTATTGAACCGTGGGGATGGATTGCCAATCAGAGTCTGGCAACCACCGGGCTGTCCGATCCGCTGCTCAGACAGCGTGCAGCTGAAGAGCGGCCGTTGCTGCGTCAGATTTCGGAACAACACACAAAAAACCTCTACAGTGTACCTTTCATTGCGAGCGACCAAATTCCGGCTCGGCTGTGTGAACCGGTATCTGAAACAGCCGGTTCATCATCCTGATTAAATCCGGGATGTTACTTTAGCACCATTTAAGTATTCAACCATATTCTGATCAGCTGTTATGAGTTCAACCTTCAAATATGCATTGGTCGCCATTGATCAATCGCCGGCCAGTGACATCATCATCGACTGTTTGCCGCATTTTAGACGGATCGGTACCGAAAAACTCACCCTGTTCATATCGGTTCCGGTCTCCTGGCCCGGAGGACTCTCCCGGGCCACCGAGGAAAAATACCGGAAAAAACTGGATGACTATAAAAAAATCCTTGAGGAAAATCTGTCAGTCGCAGGTCTTTCCATGCAGGTAGATACCCTTGCCGGCTTTGAAATCAATGCCTATCCTCCTTATGAAATTATTAAAACGGCGCATGAGCAGAAAGCCGACTATATCATCATCGCGAACCGGGGTCACAGCAAATATCGTGAATTGCTGCTCGGGAGTACTGCAACCGAACTGTTGCAGCGCACCAATCTGCCTGTTTATCTGATCAATCTGAGTATTTCAGAATCAGAGGAGATATTGGGTAAATCGGAGCTATCCAGCCGCCATTTATACTGTGTGAGATCATGCCGCGACGCTCTTCAGCACATTTTGTATCCCACTGACTTTTCCAATACGGCCGATCGAGCATACGACGCACTCGAAAATCTTGTTTCCGGTCAATCGGTTGATACTGTCGGACGTATCACGCTCTACCATGTTCAGGCAACAGGACGTATCGGCATGGAAGATCCCGATAAACTTTCCGAATTCAATATCATTGACCGTCAGCGACTTGAATCACTAAAAAAGCGACTTCAAAAACGGATCAAAGCCGAAATAACCATAGATATAGGGACAGGTTCGGCGGCATATGAAATCATTGAAAAAGCAAAATCGGCCGAGGCAACCATGATCATTATGGGCGGTCAGGGACGCAGTTACATCCATGAGTTGTTTTTGGGAGGGGTGAGCTTTCAGGTTGTACGGAAATCCTCCATCCCGGTCCTGATCATTCCTGCACTGCAAAAAGATGGGCCCGAGGATGAGTTAGGACAATAAAAATTTCGTTTCTACGGAAAGGCTTCCGTAACATACACTTACTCTTTGATTATCACGAAATCACCCCCATTTAAAAAGAATCAATTTTTTAAGAATTATGACGCTTACCATACTGGCCGCACTCATTTTCATTTTCACACTGATTCTGGTCATCTGGCAACCGCACGGTCTCTCTATTGGCTGGTCGGCTACCATCGGCGCGATATTGGCACTCATAGCCGGAGTTGTGAGTTTTGCCGATGTCATCACTGTTACCGGTATTGTCTGGAACGCCACACTGACCTTCGTCGCCATCATCATTATTTCCCTGATCCTTGACGAAATCGGATTTTTTGAATGGGCCGCGCTGCACATGGCGCGGTTTGCCCAGGGAAATGGTGTACGTATGTTTGTCTATGTAACACTGCTTGGGGCGATTGTTGCTGCTTTTTTTGCCAATGACGGTGCCGCTCTGATCCTTACGCCGATCGTTCTGGCCATGGTACGCGCATTGGAATTCAGGGAGCGAATGATCCTCCCTTTTGTGATGGCGTGCGGCTTTATCGCCGACACGGCCTCCACTCCGCTCATCGTCAGCAACCTGGTCAATATTGTTTCGGCCGATTTTTTCGGAATCGGATTTCTGGAGTACGCCACACGGATGATCATACCCAATTTCTTCGCGATCTTCGGAAGCCTGATTGTGCTGTATGTTGTTTATCGCAAGGATATTCCGAAAAACTACTCCATGGAGAACCTCAGAAAGCCGGAAGAGGCCATTAAGGATCACCGGATGTTTCGCTGGTCCTGGACCATCCTGGCGGTGTTGCTGGTTGGATATTTTGTGGTTGAATTCGTTCATCTGCCGGTCTCTCTGGTGGCAGGATCGGTCGCCGTTTTCTTTCTGATCATGGGCTCGAAGAGTAACGCCGTGGACACCCGAAAAGTGATGAAAACCGCACCCTGGGCGATTGTGGTGTTCTCCATCGGGATGTATGTAGTGGTTTATGGCTTGCAGAATGTCGGATTGACCGGTTTGCTTGCCGAGGTGCTCCAGGTCGGCGCTGATCGCGGACTGTTTACAGGAATTATGTTGATGGGTTTCCTGGCCGCCTTCCTTTCATCGGTAATGAATAACATGCCGACTGTGATGATCAATGCGCTGGCCATTCAGGCCACCGATACCGAGGGTCTGGTGCGCGAGGCACACGCACACGCGCTGAACAAGGAGTTCAGTTCAAATACTGTGCGCGATGCTGTCATCGTCACGCAATACCAGCGCATGGCGCATTACGCGATCGCAGGCTATGGCTGTGCAGCCTCCTTCGCGTTGCAGCTGGGCCTTGCGGACGAGGCGACGACCTTGCAGAAGATGCTTGAGTCTGCCTATTCCGGCGACGAGACCATGACCCGGATCGCCACGACAAAGGTCAACGAACGCGCCGCCTGAGGCCAAGGCGCGCCGCGGCGAGACCCGAGATTGATGCGCGATCGGGATGGCGGTGGGGGGGTAGACCGGTCCGGGCCCCGAAACCTGGTCCGGGTGCGGTCGCGGCATCTCTGGCGCATCCGATAGGCTTGCCGGCGGAGCATCATGCCACGATGCGCGCTCGGCAAGTCATTAACTGGCATATCTGCTTTTTTGCTGCTTCTGGGGCCATGCCAGCGAGCGGAAGTTGCCTAGGTGTTCAGTCCCGGCATCTGGTGGATCGGATTTAAGATGAATCTGTCTGGCTCGGATGTCCATATCTTGCAGATGTA
>SLQC01000419.1 GCA_007131625.1 Balneolales bacterium
CAAAAGGCACATTTCCTACACGCATCGTTTCTCCGATTACATTCTATCCCTTAAACAGGTTCCTATGCACCCCGGCACCGATCACGGCAACACGCCGTAATGCGATGTCATCATGCGTATCAAAAAAGCTTCCGGCCCGGACCCCGAAATTACGGACATCCTGAAATTCGGGTGAAGTCCCCACAACGTTGATATTGGAACTCAGATTGCCAAAACGAACCTGCATTCTTCGGCTCTGCACAGGAACAGCTTGCAAGACATAGGGTACATCCCTTTGCAGTACTTCAGCATCCTGCACCGTAAGTGTGGATACGGTACCACGGATTTCTTGTCTGCCGGGAGAACGTCTTGCCTCCTCTGCATTTACCACTACAAGATTGGTTCCCATTTCCTCGATCTTGCTGAGTACCTCTCGCTGGGCACCTGTTCCAATAGCCACCATGACGATTACAGCAGATACGCCGATTACGATCCCGAGAAGTGACAGCGCAGTGCGTATCTTGTACGTCACCAACTGTTTGGTGGAGATTTTTATACTGCGCGCGATTTTCATTTTTCAACCACGTAATGATTCAACCGGCTGTAAAACCGCAGCACGCCGGGCCGGTTGTATGCCGGCAACCAGAATCAGAAAGAGATCAAAGGTACCTACCATACCTTCGACCATATCCTGGTCACTGATAAAGCCACCTCTTGCATCTGCCAGTTCCAAACTGTCGGCCAACCCGAAGTCACACCGAACAGTGGTCCATGAACCGATTGGTCTCGAAAAATAACATCCTGTCTGCCCCTACGGTTAAAGGGAGCTACTTCTATAACAGATTCCACCTCTGTCAGAATGGCTTCAGCATCGTCAATTGTAAGAGTAGTAACCTCATCACCCCCTGACCTGGGCCCCATCAGCAAATCCCCACCTGCCTGTACCATGAGTGTTTCGTATCCAAACTGTTTCACCCGATCCGTAATTTGTTCCTGGGCTCCAAGTGCTGCCGATACGACCATGGTCAGGGCCGTAATCCCAATGACAACACCAATCATCATCAGAAAAGTGCGAAGCTTGTTCCTGCCCAAACCGGTCATTGCGTTTTTTATCATTCTAACCGTTTTCATTCTCCACCTCCGTTTTTGGCATGCTTGCAATGGATTTTTCTGCATCAATTTTTCCTTCGTTCTTTACATCATCGGATATTTTGCCATCCGTGATTTGTATGATCCGGTCGGTATGTCGTGCAATTTCCTGCTCATGCGTCACGACTACTATGGTACGACCCTGCGCATTCAGTTTTTGCAACAAAGACATGATCTCAATTCCCGATCGGGAGTCCAGATTACCCGTGGGTTCATCGGCAAAAACAATCTCCGGATCGTTGACCAGTGCCCGGGCAATAGCAACCCGCTGTTGCTGACCACCTGAAAGTTCACTTGGAAGATGAAACTTCCGATCCGACAAGCCGACTGCTTCAAGTGCTTTGTGTGCCATCACAGAGATGTTAGAACGATCGGAGTACAGAAGGGGCAATTCGACATTTTCAAGTGCATTGGTCCGGGCCAATAAATGAAATGACTGGAATACAAAACCTATTTTTTTATTCCGTATAGACGCAAGTTCATCATCACCCATTTTACTCACTTCAACACCATCCAGAATAACTGATCCGCTGGTAGGCTTGTCCAGACATCCCAAAATATTCATCAGTGTTGTTTTTCCCGATCCGGATGCTCCCATTATTGCAATAAATTCTCCTTCAAAAATTTCCAGTGATACATCATTAAGAGCCACCACATTGGTGTCGGCATTTCTGCCGAATATTTTTGATATGTTTCGAGCTTCAATGATTTTTTTTTTCATGAATTTTCCCCTGTTAAAAAATTTCTGCGATTGCGACCAGTTCTCCCTCCTCCAATCCTTCAAGGATTTCGATATACGTACCGTCCCTCCAACCTGTGCTTACAATTCGGCGATGGCGATGCCCTTCTTCGGAAACCAGGACATATCGCTCCCCGCCGTCGCGCTGAACTGCCGCTGCTGGTATGGTCAATACACTTTTACGTTCTTCAAGTGTAATTGTAACATTTGCGGTCATATCGGGCCTCAAAACGTGATTTTTCAAATCGAGTATCTCAGTCGTTACAATATAATTCACCACATTATCCTGGATCACTGCTTTCGGGTATATAGCTGTAACCTTACCGGGAAAATCCACATTCGGATAGCTATCGACGGTAAATGATGCGGATTGGCCGGTATAAATTTTGCCAATATCGGTTTCATCAACATAGGTATGCACCTCCAGCCGCTTCAGATCAATAATGTTGACAAAAGTAGGAGCAGCAAGTCCCGCTGCCACAGCTTCTCCTTCCTGCGTAGATACTGAGGCAATAACCCCTGATATTGGGGAAAGGATGGTTGCATACGTGAGCTGTATTTCTGCCAACTCGACATTTGCTTTCGCCTGCATCAACTGTGCGTTTAACGCATTATAGGATGACGCGTAAAGGTCAATCTCATGTTGTGAAATATGCTGACGCTCAAAAAGTCGGCGTTTCCGTTCATATTCATTTAGTGCTTGATCATATTCAACTTTTGTCCTTTCGAGTGCAGCCCTTGACTGAGCAAGACGTGCTTTCAGTTCTGAATCATCCAGCTCGGCAATGATGTCACCTGAATGTATTTCATCACCAATATTGGCTCGCAAACGGTTAACGACACCGGAAATACGCGACCCAACTTTTACTTCTGCACCCACCATGGGCTTGACTACACCAAGAGCAAACACTGTGGAACCAATGTTCTGTCTTGAAACTTCGACAGTTCTATAGTTTGAAGTGTCTTTAGAATCTTGCCGACCAATGGTATAATAAAAAAAGAAACCTGCTGCCAATACGATCAGAAAAAGGGTAAATATGATGGTATTTTTTTTCAAAATGAGAAATATTTATATGATTTTGGGTTTCAATACTTTTTATGATTTTCTACCCCACATATGATTGGACGGACCAAATGCATATTTGTTCGAAATCACATTCCATTTAGCCACGATTCTAACTCCGGCTACGACCCGATCCGCTTCCATCCTGACGGCCTTCACCCTGGCCACGACCCGTTCCGCCTCTGTCCCGGCAGTTTTCATTATCTTCACCATCTTCGTCTTTGTCTTCGGGACTGTCACGTCCCTCACTCTGGCCACCTCCTTCGCCACGGCCTTCGCTGCTCCCGTCCTGACGACCTTCTCCCTCACCACTCTCACCTCTTCCTTCGGGGCTGTTATTTCCCACCCCCGTACCTTCGTGGTCGGAACGTTCAATACCGTCCGAATTACCAGCACCCGTTCCCCTTCCGGTTCTCTCGGGAAATTCCTGACGGTAGTAATCTTGAATGGCATCACTACCTGCATGCAGCCACCCGAATGGTGTCATAAGTGTAAGTGCACCGAGATACAGTACAATCGCTACAAGTACCGACGCAAACACCTCTTTTGAAATTCTGATCCGTGCAAACCCTGACATGGTTTCCGTTGATTTTTCCAATTTACGACGATGGGACCCTCTTTGCCTGAAATAGCACATGAATGAATTCCAGTTGTATACAAATAAATGTATCACGGCAAGAACCAGTATGACAAGTGCCGATACCTGATGCAAGGATGCCCATTGCGTCTTGGTCATAGCGAGAATGGTCCAGCCGGTAGCGTCGGCAATACTACAGGGTGGAGCAAAGTACATTACAATACCTGATAAAGCCAGTCCGGCAAAACTAAAAGCCATCAAAAGCGAGACAAAACCGCGTGTGGAAAATGATTTTCTGGATTTTTTCATCTGTATATTTTTTATTTCTACGGGCAGATGTAATGTTCAGATCTTAAATAATCATGCACTTGTGTGTAGAATTTCCGACATGACCATTTCATCTGTCTAAATATTTTTGGATTATTATCGTCAAATGTCGTAGCAATATTGAATAATAAATGCAGTTGAATAACAAATGCAACATTATTTCATTAATTAGACGAGCCACTGAAATAATGGTTCATTGATGTCATTTTCTTAAGAAGTTCATTGAGAGATCCACGACGTCGTATTTGTCGCCTTCATGATCTTTGTTAAATCCACGTCATCGTATTCGTCGTTTTCATGATCATTGAGAAATCCACGAGGCCGTATTCGCCACCTTAATTGATCGCGTAACACATACTTGCTAAGGAGGTTATCCAACACTTCCTAAATCTGTTGGTGTACGGTACCATTAAACATTGCAAAAGCAGGTGCGATAAAAATGGTCATCGGAAAGGTATTAAACCATGCGGACACATTTCAGAACCGATCCGTAACTGTCAAATACGACCAGCAAACCTGACTTGATGAGAAGATGAAGTCGTTCGAAAAAATGTGATGAGATGCTCTGGGAATTGTTGGTTTCGGATAATGCCTTCGATGCGGTATGGAGCGGCATTTCACGGGTACCGGTCCAGATATGAAGAACAATCGCTGAACCGGGCAAGGTTTAAATTTTCATCCGACCCGTTTCTTTTCGAAACTTATGTCGAAAGTCGATTCCAGTTTGATCTACCGGCCGGTGTTGGAACAAGCACACTTGATCGTAGACGTTTCGCAGATCTTGAAGCTGGAACCCGCATACAGTATTTTGCAGATGGTGGCTGTTTTCGCGCTTCACCCCGTATGCATCTGGTATTTTTCCCCGATGCTTTTCTTTCTGCCGGGCTGGGGTATAGTCGTACTTTTCAATATTTATACCAACTCTCTTTTTACAATCTTACCACCAGTGATATTTGGGTAACGGCAACCGAAGAACAGAAACCGGTTGTATCCGATCACTGGTCAACCGGTATATATCTGCGTCCTTCAGATCGAATCTTTATTCAGGCAGAAGTCTATCTTAAGAGACAGCAAAATTTGCGAATTCATGAAATCAATATCCAAAGTGTGCAAGTACCATTAACCGCTGCTCCCTGGAATAAAAAAAATAAAGGTCTTGCCCGTGGTCTGGAACTTATGTTTTGAAACCGTACCGGCCCAGTCGATTTCACACAGACCTACACTCTTTCATCTACAAAGCTCAGAAATGAACAACTCAATAATGGCGAATGGTTTTATTCCTATTGGGATCGCCGCCACCTGTTCAATACCATGGTGGCCGTACATGTACTTCAGGAATTATCCCTCAACCTGAACTGGCTTTATGCAACTGGAGTACCCGATCGTATAAATCTCTTTGAGGTCGGTGAAGATCGTCTTGGGAGCTATAGCAGAGTGGATCTGTCTCTCAATTATTCGATTCAGGGGATCAAGCGCAACTGGGTGATTCAGGCAGGTGTATACAATTTGACAAACAGAAACAATCCGTGGTATCGTGACTGGATTCTTACTTAAAGTGACCAGGCTCAACAAAATCGTCTGGTGCCAATCCAAGCAGATGTCTATGATCTGGGATTGCAGCTCTCATTTTCGATCCGCTGCTATTTTATGTGAAAGTAATAAACAGGGCAGAGGCCACAGTTTCCCGCAGCCCCTTTCTTAATGACCTCCGTATAACAATCCAGTTAAAATCATGCCGTGTTACCCGGTCATCTTCTTCCTTCCTGAAATGCCCGGAAATTATATGAAAACGTCAGCATGAAATAACGGGTAAGCACTTCCGATTGAACGTCCTGAACATAGATATCGGTGACCATGCGGTTGATGCTGCTGTTCTGTCCCAGGATGTCGGTGACTGTAAAGCGTAACTGGGCAGCCCGGTTGGTCATAAAACGATAACCGGCAGAGGCATTCCAGTAAGTGATATTTCGGTTGAATTCATCAGAAAGTCCGTGGTAATGCAGCACGTTCAGGTCCGACTCCAGCACCAGCCACTGCCAGGGCAGCACATTGAAACGGAAGGTAGCACGGCCTGTGTAGTAGTCATCATTCAGATCCTCGCGCAGCGAATTTCGGACAAATCGGTAACCGGCATTGTAGGAGAGGGTAAAGTCTACTTCCCTGCTGATGGTACTGTTAAAAACCGTTCCGACATCCAGATCGGTTTGGTGCCCAATATTCCGTTCATCGTTTATGAAGGTGGGAGTCTTGCGGTAGCGGGTTCCGGTATTCAGGTTGAGATTGCTTCTGATCAGACTCACCGGCAAGCTGTAATTGAGGAATGTCCGCATATCCCAGGCATTCCCGGTCTGGGCGGGGGTAATCAGGCGGGTACCGCGTTCCAGGATGATACCTTCCTGGAGGGGGATATCATGTTCGGCAAGAATGGTACTGTTGCCGATATAATCCTGTGTATAATTGACATTTGCAAAACCAAGCAGTGAGGTTTGCTTGTTCGCATTTATCGATCGGTATCGCAAAATGAATCGATGAACATACTGTTCCTTCAAATCTGGATTTCCACCGGTCCAGAGCAGAGGATTAGTCACGTCCAAGACATCCTGAAGCTGGATGACGCTGGGCGTCCGTGTGCGGGTGTGATACATCAGACGAATGTTGGTGGCATCAGAAAATCTATACATTACCATGGCCCGTGGCAGCAGACTTGAGAAAGTGCGTTGGGTTTCTGTTGCCTGGGGGTGGAGCTGTTCACCTTCAAGGGATGTATGCTGCCAGGCGATAGAGGTGTTGAAATGGAAACCCTCACCCCGAAGCCGGTAACCGACACTGGGTTGGTGAGAGAATTCCTGGTTGTCATACTGACTGGAAAGCAGCAGGTCCGGGATATCGTACCGATCCGTTTGCTCATCCAGGCGGTAGGTATATCGTTTCGAATGACTATACTCGATGGACGGTACATATCCGATAAAAATCTGACTGCGTTCCGTAATGGGCTCAGTATATTGAAAATTGGCGCTGAAGACCCGATTCCAGGTATCTATATCCACGTTTTGATCGTCGGTCAGGATACGTGGCAGATTCATATCATCATAATACCGGCTTTCACCAATTTGCAGCTGGTCGCCGGTCCGGCTGTCGGTGCGGGTCAGCAGGTTAACAGAGAACGTCCGTCCCTGTGTTTCGAACCTGCGCCGGTAGAGAATGCTGTTGTTAATGTCATACCGAAAATTGTCCGAATCATAGGAATAGAGTGTTTCATTCAGCATCCGGTAGGGGCTGTTTGTTTCGGTGAGGGGCAGGCCAAATGTTGAACCGGTGAGAGCTTGAGCCGATTCGTCATACCGCAGGTTGACCCGAGGCCGGATGATCAGAGAGCGATATGGGTCTATGGTGTGCTCAATTCGGGCGTTGAAGCGGTGGTTGTAATTTTCAGAAGTGGACAGAGATTCTTCATAATAGCGATCTCCGGTGTCCGCATCATCAAGAAATTGCCGCTCGATAATCCGGTCGTTGGTGTTGGCTGTTCTGTTGAAAAAATAGCTGCTGCTTACTCTCCAGGAGTCGTTCCAGCGGTCAATATAGTTGATTCCGAAGGAGTTTATATTATTGATACCCTGCTGATCACCAATCAGGAAATCGCGGGTGTTGTCCGGGCTGCCCCAGTCGCCGCTACCTCCGCTACTGCCACTTCCATCACCACCTCCGCCGCCGCCGCCGCCGCCACTGCCACCTCCGCCGCCTCTACTGCCTCGACTGGAAGTTGCCTGACTGGCTTGTGCCACACCGGCAAGGTAATCACTCGAAAAATTAAGCTGATTGATGTTGTTGGAGAGTCCCAGAATTGAAATGCGCCTCGGTCCGCTAAATAAATTGATATTTCCTCCACCAAGGTATCGTTCATCAGTGCCCAGGCTCGCATTTGCCCGTCCGAATTGTCCGTCACGAATACCTCCCCGGGTAATAATATTGACGGTTCGGATAGTCTCACCGTCGCTAAATCCGGTGAATTCTGCCTGATCGCTTACCTGGTCAAATACCTCAATTTGACGGATGATTTCGGCGGGAAGGTTTCGCAGAGCAATACTCGGATCATCACCGAAAAACTCTTCACCGTCGACAAGAACCTGTTCAACTTCTTCTCCCTGAGCCTGGATGCGGCCGTTTATGAAGGTGAAGCCCGGCATACGCCGCAGAAGGTCTTCGGCCATGGCGTCACTATGGACCGGAAAAGCTGCCGCTGTGAACACGGTAGTGTCGCCGCGGACTTGAACCGGATGGGCACGGGCGGTGATTTCCACTCCTTCCATTTCCAGTGGTTCCTCTTGAATGCGGATTTGCAGATCGGAAATATCCTGGTCGCTGACTTCAATAGCGATCATGGCGCTACGGAAACCGAGAAAACTGATCACAAGGTTGTATGACCCTTCAGGAACCTGGCGCAAGTTGAACTCGCCGTCACTTTTGGCCGCAACACCGCGGATAAGCAGCGTGTCGGCCGTGGTGTAAAGGGCAACATTGGCTTCCGGCAGGGGTTCCCCGTGTTCATCGGTGACGATCCCACTGATGGAATGAAACTGAGCAACGGCAACTGCACCGAATAACGTGATCATAATGAGAACGAGTAATGATCTTTTGCCGAAAAAGCGTAAAAATTTGTTCATGGCTTTGTCATTAAATAATAATTGGATTTGGGTAGCAGGCATGCCAAATACTGTTTGCCTGCAATGAGTTTGACGCTTCTTGACTGAATTGGTTCAATGAAGCGGGGTAAAAATACGGGGCCGATATTTTTTGATTCCGGTTCAAATTGACAAATAATTCAGTTGGACAGGTTTGTCCGGAATCGAAATGAACCTTCAAGCAATCCGGTGCGTCTAAAGGGGTGAAGTTGGCAGAATTTTACTCCAACTCCATCGATGTTAA
>SLQC01000334.1 GCA_007131625.1 Balneolales bacterium
AAAACAAAGTTGGCCCCTGGGTGCGGTTGTCATCGAGATCAGCCTGTGGTGTACGTCGATAAACACCCGGAGCGTCACTGCGTTTGTCGGCCTATTCATCACTGAGGGGCTGGCGCATTCGCCAGCCACCCACTGCCAGTTGCACAGTGGCCAAGGCATCGCCAGTCTGTTTGGCCATTTCAAGCAGACGTTCATCACCAGTTGCACGGTATGCCCGCAGAAATGAGCGGCCAACCCATGGTGTACCAGGTGGTTCGATGGTTATATAGGTCTCATCGGGAAAAGGCTGGAGGGTTCCATAACCCGAATTGTAGCGCATTTCCAAATCGCCGGATATAAGAAAGGGATATCCCCCTTTGTAAGACAATTCGTTAAATGCGGCAGCTGCACGTAGAATCCCGTCCTCGACTTCTTCTGCTGTTGGCAGTTTATTTTCTGCAATAAAGCTGCTATAGAAATCGTCATCTGTCGTTTGACCATAGGTGTTACATGGCTGGGTGAGGTGAATGGAAAGTGCAAGTTATAAAAATATTATGACTCTCATATAGTTTCTTTAGCCTTGAAAAGAGGTCAGGACAGTAAATCGAGAGGAATGATTAATCCAATTTAAATTGAGCGATTTTTAGAAAAAAATAACAATAATCAGCTTAACAAACGACAAATAGCATACAGAAAAAAGAGTCCATTCAGTCCTTCTCAAGCAGGCGCTTGAGCTCCGACATCAGCATCAGCGCTTCCACCGGCGTCATCCGGTTGGGATCCGCGCCTTCCAGCTTGTTTTTGACCGTTTCCAGGTTGGGATCCATCTCCGTCTGAAACAGTGACATCTGGGTGATGACACTCTGCTTTTCGGTTTTTTTCGTCACCTCCCGGGTTGTGGTTTTCATGGCAGCCGCACTCTTTTCAATATTTCCGGCACCTCCTTTTCCACCCACACTTCTGGCGCCACTGGTGCCTTCCGCCCCCACGTCATCGCCGGTACCATCCACACTCCCTTCAACTCCTGTTCTATCCACACTTTTGCCGCCGCCGGTGCCATCCGTTTTCTTCTTACCGTCAAGCGTACCGGATGACTGGGTCACATCCAGACTGTGAGATTCCAGATTTCCGAGAATCTCCTTTGCCCGGTGGATCACAATCTGGGGCAGACCGGCCATCGCTGCCACCTGAATTCCGTAGCTGTGATCCGCCCCGCCACGAATCAGCTTCCGTAAAAAAATGATCTTCCCTTTATACTCTTTTACCTGGACATTGTAGTTGACGATGCGCTCATAGAGATTTTCGAGTTCGTTCAGTTCATGATAGTGGGTCGCGAATAGCGTCTTGGCCGCAACGGCAGGCTGATTGTGCAGATATTCTGCCAGTGACCAGGCGATGCTGAGTCCGTCAAAGGTACTGGTGCCCCGGCCGATCTCGTCCAGCAGAATCAGTGAGCGCGGACTGGCGTTGTTCAGAATATTGGCCGCTTCGTTCATCTCCACCAGAAACGTACTTTCACCGGCGGCAAGATTGTCCGAAGCCCCCACCCGGGTAAAAATTTTGTCCACAATGCTGATGGATGCCTCTTTGGCCGGGACAAACGATCCGACCTGGGCCAGCAGCACAATGAGTCCCGTCTGCCGCAAAATAATGCTCTTACCGGCCATGTTCGGACCGGTTATGATCAGGATCTGCTCATTTTCATTGTCGATGGTTACGTCGTTCGGGATAAACGGCTCTCCGCGGGGAAGTGATCGCTCCACAACCGGATGCCGTCCACCTTTTATATGAACAGCCGTTCCGTCATTGACCGACGGTTTCACGTAATTATACCGGTAGGCCACCTCCGCCAGACTCTGCAGGCAATCCAGCTGCGCGAGTGCATCCGCGTTTTGTTGAATCGGACCGGCCTGTTGCGCAACGACTTCCAGCAACTCCTGAAACAGTTCCTGCTCCAACGTCTGGCTCCGCTCTTCCGAGGAAAGTATTTTCTCTTCTATCTCTTTCAATTCCGGTGTGATATACCGTTCGGCATTGACGAGTGTCTGTTTCCGGATAAAATCCTCCGGCACCTTGTCCTTGTGCGCATTGGTCACTTCGATATAGTACCCGAACACCTTGTTGTAGCCGAGTTTCAGGGATGAAATGTGGGTGCGGTCGACCAGATCCCGCTGGATCCGGGCGATATATTCCTTGCCGTTCCGTGCGATATTTCTGATCTCGTCAAGTTCCCCCGAATAGCCCTCACGGATGTATCCGCCGTCCCGGAGTCCCGCCGGCGGATCATCCACAAGCGCCGCGTCCAGCCGGTCCTGCAGATCGGCCATGATTTCAACTTGATCGTTAATCTTGTAGATCAGTGGTTCTTCGAGATCAGCCAGCACCGCTTTTATTTCGGGAAGCCGCCCCAGGGAATCGTTCAACTGCTTCAGCTCCCTCGCATTCGCCCGTTTGACACAGATCCGCGAGACAAGTCTTTCCAGATCACCGATCTCCTTCAGGATACTCTGCAGCTGCTGACGCAGGTCCAGCCGGATATGAAACGCCTCGACAGCCTGAATTCTCAGGGTGATCTGCTGGAGGTTTTTCAACGGCCTCATCAGCCATTTCCGAAGCATACGGCCACCCATAGCGGTCCCCGTTTCATCCAAAATCGAGATGAGAGTTCCGTCGTCGCCCCCCTGCTGCAAACTGGTGACAAGCTCCAGGTTACGCTTGGTGGAGGAATCGAGAATCATGTAACCCGAATTTTCAAATGTGTACATGGTCCGCAGATGTCCGAGCGACGCTTTTTGATTTTCCCGGACATAATGGATCAGTGCCCCCGCCGCCACATGAGCCGTTTCAAGCTCATCGGTGCCAAATCCTTTCAGCGAGTGGGTCTTGAAGTGTTCTAACAGAATATCGTAGCCGTACCTCCCCTCGTAAATCCAGTCCTCCTGCCAGGTAATCACGTATCCGGAGAGATCGTCCGGCATCTCCTTTTTGTGCTTTTTGCTCATCAGCAATTCGGCGGGAGCGATGGAGGCCAGCACATCGCGCAGTTCGCTCCGGGACAAATCACAGACGGCAAATTCGCCGGTTGAAATATCGGCAAAAGCGAGTCCGAACTGTTTGCCGGCTGGATGCAGGGAAGCGATGTAGTTGTTGCGGTTGCGGTCCAGTACTTTATCGGACATCGTTACACCGGGGGTAACGACTTCGGTAACGTCGCGATTGACCAGTTTGCGTCCGGCCGCCCTGGCCTGCGCCGGATCTTCGGCCTGATCACACACCGCGACCCGATACCCTTTCCGGACCAGTTTCGGCAGGTAGCTGTCCAGAGCATGATAGGGGAAACCGGCCAGCGGGGTCTGATCGCCGCCGTTGTTTCGCCGCGTGAGGGTAATTCCCAGCTCCCTGCTGATGGTAATGGCATCATCGGAAAATGTCTCGTAGAAATCCCCCACCCGGAACAGCAACAATGTGCCGGGATACTGCTCCTTGATCTCCTGATACTGCCGCATCAGCGGAGTCTTTTGCTTTGGATTTTCTGCGATACTTGTTTTACCCATAGGTGACGGCTTCCATAATCCGCATTTCAGTCAAAGTAATTCATTCCGGGAAACGTTACCTCCGGGGTCCCCTTCCGGGTACAGGGTGCGTCCGATGGCTATTCCGGAAAGAAGTTTGGTACTTTTCACAAATTTCAACTGATTGTCTTATTTTCCGACTAATCTTTTAAAATAGGATAACTGCAGGACAAGGTAAATCGGGTAATCACTAATTGGTCACTGACGATTCCAAAAGCAGCAATTTTTTTAAAAAACACCCATAACAAAAATTTTCGATAGACAGATTTATGATTCAACATGTGGATGCTCTGACCATATGAATCAGAAGAATTATAGCAGATGAAGCTTTCACAGACTTTTTTTCAGGATGACGATGTCGTCGCCATCGCACGCAATCTGCTGGGCTGCCGGTTGTGGACCTGCATCAGCGGGCATATCACTGCCGGTGAGATTGTGGAAACCGAGGCATACGATGGACTGACGGATCGCGCCTCTCACGCTTTTGGCGGCAAGCGCACCCCGCGCACAGAAATATTTTATCATTCCGGCGGAGTCTCATACACCTATTTGTGCTACGGCATCCACACCCTGTTCAATATCATCACGGGTCCGGCCGGTGTTCCGCACGCCGTGCTGATCCGTGCCATTGCGCCCTGCGAGGGGATCGATGTTATGCTCAAACGCCGCAACCATTCGAAATTGAAGCGAAATACGGCGGGTGGCCCCGGACTGGTAAGTCTTGCCCTCGGCATAACCAGAGAGCATAACGGGATTGCTGTGGGCGGTGAGATCATCTGGGTTACCCGGGATCGCAGTTCAAAAACGTTGCCGGACGACCGGATCCATGCTTCCCCCCGCGTCGGCGTTGATTATGCCGACAGGGATGCGGCGTTGCCGTGGCGCTTCCGGATTGCCTCATCGCCATGGACCAGTCCAGCGAAGTAACACTCATTCAAATGACTCAGAATTGTGCCAGATAATATCGAACATCCTTGCCAGGTTTGGATAACAAGATGATTGAAATACCCGAATATTCGCTATCAATTCAGACTAAATACCACGTGCCCTACGGGACACAGAATAAAAGCCCATCACTTATAGCAACAGGCTTTTAAGAAAAATCAAAATATTATCAGGGGCATATCAGAAGTCGGGTTGCCCACCCTGTTGCATTTGTGTTTCCTGAATCATTTGCTGCATTTTTTGTTGCAACTCTGGACTTGTCTGAATGGCGGTAAAAATCTGCTGGTACCGCTCCAGGTTCAATCCTTCATCTTCGATAGCTGAAATAAGCTTGCCTTCCATTTCCTGTTCTATTTCTCCAATGAGTTCGGAAGCTTTCTCGAATTTTTCCACAGTGTCAGATTCGACATCCAGCTCGTCCGGAGATTGTCCCATTTGCATTCCCTGAAGGATTTCATTATAGGTTTCCACATCCAGGCCTTCTTCTTCCACAATTCCGATCATTTCCATTTGTGCTTCGGTCTGAATTTCCTGCGCTTTCATGGAAGCATCTACAAATACTTGAAGTTCTTCATCAGACACGACGGTCGTCTCTTCCGGTTGTTGGGGGGGCTGCTGAAACTGTGCCTGTGCCGATACAGTCACAAAAACAAACAACATAGCCATCGTGCATTTGGCAATCCATTGATAATTCATATAATCCTCAATCATTATTTTTCATTTTTTTTAAGAGATTTCTATAACAGGTTCAACATAAAATTATTATTCGAAAATCCCGAATTTAACATTATGGAATAATTGACCATGTCCCATTGTGACCGACCGGGCAAGTGTCGCTTTGTTATTTGGCTACAAATCATGCGAAGGAAAATCGATCCAGGGCCTGAATAATCAGTGCAAATAATGTTACATTTGCCATAGCCAGAGTGGCTTTAGGATGTTCGAAGTATCCGGAAAAATACTCCTGTTGGCTGATTGTTACTTTTCCCGGATAGTTTTATCAATTCTATCAATTACGAAATATTTAATTACCTTATTGAACAGTTCAGTTATAAATCAAAACATGGTAACCTATGCAACCGGTCGTACAAATATCTCTGGATGTAACCAGTAACGAGGAAGCGCTTAAAACAGCGGCAATGGCGATGCGGGCCGGTATCGACTGGCTGGAGGCGGGAACCCCGCTGATTCTCGCTGAGGGTTTGCATTGTGTGCGCAGACTGCGTGAGCGTTTTCCCGGCACCCCTATTGTCGCTGATCTCAAGACCATGGATGGCGGTTATCTGGAAGTTGAAATGATGGCCAAAGCCGGAGCCACACATGTCGTCGTCATGGCTCGGGCTCACGAAGAGACGATACGATGTGTGGTGGAAGCGGGTCGTGATTATAATGTGAAAGTGATGGGAGACAATCTCGCCTGGCCGGATATGGTAGACGGTGCGAAACGGCTGGAAGATCTGGGTTGTGATTATGTCATTCATCATATCGGCTATGACGAAAGACGTGGTATCGCTGCCCGGGGAGAACGTCAGCCAAGTCCGCTGGATCAACTTTCCAAAGTGGTAGCAGCAGTGCATGTTCCTGTTCAGGCTGTCGGCGGACTTACCCTGGAGCAGGCCATTCGGTGTCCGGAATATGGCGCTCCCATGGTGGTGCTGGGCGCTCCGCTGACCATTGACGCCGATGCGTTCAAAACAGCGGACGGTGATCTGGAAAGCTCATTGCGCCTGATTTGTGACAGGATTCATGCCTATGGGGATGTCCCCATCAACAAAAAGAACGGAAATAGTTGATTTTCGATCGAATTTATGAAACATCCATGGCGAATGTATTCTACACAGGCAAATGATTAAAACCATGGATGCTCCGCGTGTCCTTATGAATCCAAACATTGTAATCTCATGCAACAAGAAGCCGTAGTTAATTATGCTCCTGAAAAGGGATCCGTTGTCCTTCGTGACATTGAGAAACCATCCGTAGGAGAAGATGACGTATTATTGGAAGTTGCCTGTGTGGGAGTGTGCGGCAGTGATCTGCATCAATGGACCGGCGACCATAGCTGGCCTGTGAACTATCCTGTTGTCCTCGGCCATGAATTCGGTGGTTATATCACCGAAGCGGGCAGTCGTGTCAACGGATGGAAAAAAGGTGACAAGGTAGTCAGTGAAACAGCGGCCGTAATTGACCCCGGTAATCCGATGAGCCGCCGCGGGTTGTATAACCTGGACCCGACGCGCAAGGGATTTGGCAACGGCGTGGATGGAGCCATGACCCGGTATGTCCGGGTTCCTTCCCGGTGTCTGCATCGCGTGCCGGATCATCTTGACATGCAGCAGGCGTGTCTTACCGAGCCCTGTTGTGTGGCGTATAACGCTGTGGTGGAAAACGGCCCGGTAAAACCGGGGGATCGCGTGATCGTACTGGGACCCGGCACGATCGGCATCCTGTGCGCGGCCATTGCGAAGTTATGTGGAGCGGAGGTGCTTGTCGCCGGTCTGGAGCAGGATAGCGCACGGCTGGACGTCGCCCGGCAGTACGGATGTGATACGACCACCGGGGATGCGGCAGCGTGGGCAAAGGAACATGACGGCCTGGGCGCCGATGTGATCATTGACGCTGCCGGTGTGAGTGCAACGCTGAAAACGGCGCTGGACCTGGTACGCCCGAAGGGGTTGATCACAAAAGTGGGATGGGGTCCACAGCCGTTCAACCATCCCCTCGATCCGCTGGTACAAAAGAACATCACCCTTCAGGGCAGTTTCAGCCACAACTGGCCGATCTGGGAACGTGTGATTGCTTTGCTGAGCAGCGGCCGGCTCGATGTTACCCCGATCATCGGGTGTGTCCGGACGTTTGCAGAGTGGCAGGAAGCATTTGAGAAGATGCATAAAGGTGAGGTGGTCAAGAGCATACTCAAACCGTCGTAACCATGCGATTGAAAAACAAAACCGTCATTGTAACTGGCAGCTGCACCGGTATAGGTAAAGCCATCGCCGGACGTTGTGTGGATGAAGGTGCGCAGGTTGTCATCAACGGTCTCGAACAGGCAGCCGGCGAGGAGGTGGTGAACCGACTCGGCAAAGAGAACGCCGTACTGCATATCGAAGACATTACCCTGGAAGGTGCTCCCGGCCGGCTGATCGATACGGCGGTACAGAGGTTCGGAAAACTGGATGCCCTAGTCAATAACGCCGCCATGGTGCATGCTTCAAACATCCGGACAACCGATCTGCTGCTGTTTCGAAAGATCCTGGAAGTCAACAGCCTGGCTCCCTTTGCGCTTATACAGGCAGCGTTACCCCATCTCGAAAAAACCGGGGGAAGCGTTCTGAATATCGGCTCTGTGAATGCGTGGAGCGGGGAGCCTGACCTGCTGGCTTACAGTGTATCCAAAGGTGCGCTCATGACGCTGACGCGCAATCTCGGTGATATGCTGCATCGCGATCATGGTGTGCGTGTAAATCAGATCAATCCCGGATGGGTGCTTACAGAAAACGAGATCCGGCGCAAGCGGGATCAGGGACTGCCGGACGACTGGTACGAGAACCTACCGGATGATTGGGCGCCCTCGGGGCGGATTTTATGGCCTAATGAAATCGCCGAAGCCGTATTGTATTACCTCTCCGATGCTGCCGGTCCGGTCAGCGGTCAGGTGATGGACCTGGAACAGTATCCTTTCCTCGGCCGCAACATGTCAAAAGACGTGTCCGCGATCGTCAAAGATCAGAAATCTTAATTCTCCGGATGAAATGCTCCGCCAAGCTCGCAGAAAGTCTTTCAACTCGACCCCAGTGGGTCGCTCCTTTCTTACATCCAGTCGATGTTATTTCCTGGTTTCCTGGTTTCCTGATTTCCTGGTTTCCAAATTTCATAATTTCATAATTCCATGATTTCCTGATTTCCTGATTTTTGCACTTCGCAAGGATCAACCGGGCAGCGCGTTCCGACCGAGCCATGTGCTGCCGTGCACCGTCCCTTCTGCTCTTTCTGAATTTTTCAATTTTGCTGCATGTTCCTGCATTATTATGCAGGTCAAACACGGTAAACGGATTCCTCTCGACGGATATTTGTAAACTGACCGGAATGCATTTGATACTTCCGCATTAACCGGTGAAAGCAAACCCCGTCATTGATACAAAGGGGAAAAAGTACTGTCGGAAATGGTCAATCTGCATCATGGTGATGATCATGCCTGATCTGCATCATGGTGATGA
>SLQC01000006.1 GCA_007131625.1 Balneolales bacterium
GCCTCCGGTGAACCTCGGCAAAAAGTCGCATGGAGCGGTACCGATGAACGGGAAGGCCTGCTGTCGCTTATCGATACACTGCACACTTACAAGGATTTCGGTGTGATCCATCATAATGGCAAGGGATTTGATCTTCCATTGATTACCTACCGTGCCATGAAGCACGACTTGCAGCTTCCACCCCGGCTCAGCGGATATGACATCCGCTATCGGTATAGTAAGCACAATCTGGACCTGATGGATGAATTCAGCAATTTCGGGGCCAGTAGTTATCCAAAACTGAAACACATCGGTGCATTGATCGGTATCCCGATAAAAATAACGGGTGAAGGCAACGAAGTCCTTGCCATGTATCGCAAAGGAGCACTTGACCGCATCGAGCACTACTGCTACGAGGATGTCATGGCGACCTATCTCATTTGGCTCCATCTGCAATACACAAACGGAACACTGACCGATGCTGAATTCCGAAATCTACGCTCCAGGGCACTGTCCAAACTGAAAGAAATCCAGGCACTCGATCCCTGATCTTACGTATTAAACATATTTAATTTAAAGTCTAATTATATGCATTACATTAAATTACCTTTTCTCTATTCACTACTTTTTACAGTTCTTGCACTTCCGGTTCAAGCCGATGATACTGACAAATTGTTTGTTGACAAGTGGCTTCATTTAGGTCCGGAAAGATATCAGAATCCGGTCTATCACGATGTTCCAGGGATGGACGGGGAAACCTGGTCTGTCCGGAAACTGCTGGAATCAGATTTGGCCGAATACGGTTCCTGGAATCCGGAAGAAGGCAAGTCTGTCTCCTGGTCCGGTTCACGTCTGCTGCAATGGAATGCTGCCGGTACAGAAGATAACCGGCTTACTGTAAGTGGCGAATACAAAGAAGATCATGGGGTTGCCTGGGCAGCAGTCTATCTGTCGGTCGACCGGTGGGTATCAGGGACTCTCACACTTGAGAGTCCCTATCTACTGCGTGCTTTTCTGAACGGTGAGGAAATCCTCTCCAAAACGAGTTATGAATCAGGCAATGACAACGAACCCGGATCGGCCATGCACGCCCTGACGCTGAATAAAGGCAAGCACCTGCTTTTGGTCAAAATGATACGACCGGGCGGAGATTATGACACGGACTGGACCCTCCGGGCTTCGTTTGATGCAGGAAAACACACCACCGCCACATCCACCTGCATCACTCCTGATCGTTATGTAATGTTGCGCGACCTCTCCAACGCCCCGCAACCGACCGGTGTTTCTGTGAATTCTGATGGCGAGCTGGCGGCGGTTCACATTCGACGTGCAGATCCACCCGACGGTTCTTCAGAAATGTGGATCGACATTCTGAAAACAGGCGACGGACAACTCTACCGTCGTTTTTCAGGTGGAATGTCCATCACCGGCATGCAATGGGTTCCCGACTCTGGCGGGCGCCGTTTCAGCTACACCATTAACAATAGCAACGGGACAGATCTGTGGGTAGTTGATCTGGATACCGGGGAGAAAAACCGCATCCTCAGGGATGTGGAAGATTTCTCAGGGTATTCCTGGTCGCCCGGCGCTGATTTTGTCATCTACAGAAAA
This sequence comes from Balneolales bacterium, assembly GCA_007131625.1. Classification (GTDB taxonomy): domain Bacteria; phylum Bacteroidota; class Rhodothermia; order Balneolales; family Natronogracilivirgulaceae; genus SLQC01. The sequence continues at coordinate 1,591 of SLQC01000006.1, forward strand.
ACAGAGCGTCATGAGCCCGGAAAGGACGGGGTGATGAGATATCACGGACTTCAGGACCGTCGGCCGGAATATCACAACCGCACCTACCTCTATCAGCTGAATGTACCCGAGGGAACCACACGCAGGCTCACTGCCGGAAGACTCTCAACATCGCTGGCCGACATCCATCCCGATGGGTCACGTATTCTCTTTTTACGCAACCACGAGTTGTATGACGAGCGTCCGTATGGCAAAACTGAGTACGTCGAACTCGACCTTCAAACCATGGAAACCGACTCACTGTTCACTCTGGTTTTCGGCGGGGCAGCTCGTTTCTCACCAGAGGGCAGACGCATCCTGATCAGCGGCGGTCCGGCATCATTCGGCGATCTGGGCATCAATATCCCGGATACGTTAACCGCCAACGATTATGACAGCCAGCTGTATATCTTTTATCGCGACAATGGGAAAACTACTGCCATCACTCGTGAATTCGATCCCGCTGTGGAACAAGCCGCCTGGGACGTTACCGGTCGATACATCTATCTTTCAGTGACCGAGAAATCCTACCGAAAATTCTACCGATACGACACCCGCAGCGAGCAATATCTGTCTTATGAAACCGGACCGGATGTCATCGGCAGCTTTTCTCTTGCCCGCAATAGTCCCGTCGCTGCTTTCACCGGATCAGGTGCATCCGACACTCCGAAAGTCTACACAATCGATTTCACACATCGGAATCCTGAAGCCCGGCTACTCCACAATCCAGGAGAAGAGTTCTACCGTCATGTGCAATTCGGCGACATCAAATCCTGGACCTTCACAAATGAGTTCGGGGAGGAGATCGATGGCCATGTTTATTACCCTCCCGATTTTGACGACAGTAAATCCTGGCCCGTCATTGTGAACTACTACGGCGGAACAGTCCCCACTTCACGTACTTTCGGTGGACGCTATCCCAAGGAACTGTATGCCTCCAATGGGTATATCGTCTATGTGCTGCAGCCGAGCGGGGCGACCGGATATGGGCAGGAATTCTCCGCCCGTCATGTCAATGACTGGGGCAAAATTGCCGGGAAGGAAATCATACGGGGAGTCGAGTCGTTTCTCGACGCCCATGACTATGCCGATCGCGACCGCGTCGGTGCCATCGGGGCGTCCTACGGCGGATTCATGACTATGTACCTGCTTACACAGACCGATCTGTTCGCCGCAGCCGTCTCCCATGCCGGTATCAGCAACCTGTCCAGTTATTGGGGCGAAGGTTTCTGGGGATATCAATACAGTGGCGTAGCGACCGCCGAAAGTTTCCCGTGGAACCGCCGTGACATCTATGTCGACCGGAGTCCCGTTTTCTCTGCTGACCGCATTAACACTCCGCTCATGCTGGTTTCCGGAATGTCCGACACCAACGTGCCACCGGGTGAAAGCCTACAGTTATTCACCGCTCTCAAACTGTTGGGCCGTGATGTCGCATTTATCGCCGTTGAAGATCAGGACCACCATATACTGGACTACAAAAAACACATTCATTGGAAGAGCGCCATCCTCTCCTGGTTCGACAAGTGGCTCAAGGATGAACCCGAATGGTGGTTGGACAATCACGGAGAGTAACCATATTGAATCCTGAGTCCTGGATTTATATTCGTCAGGAATCATCCTCGCTGTAGATAAGCTGCTTGAAATCCGATACAGGAATCTGTTCCGTAAGCAACGGATCGGAGTTAATCCGAAGCACTCTTTCGATCTCTTCCGGCTCGTAGCGCAAACCGGTCAATTTGCCACCTATTGATGACATTTTTGATGTTATTTCGGGTATCCATTCCGGGTCGCCCTTCAGCGACAGAGACCGGATAACCCCTTTTTCCACCTCCAGTCGGATTGTGATCCGGTGTTCTCCGATCTGGCGGGTTCGAACCAAGTTAAATCGGGGAGATCGACCGACATTCCACTCCCATCGGTTATACCTCTGTTCACGGATCTTGCGGATTTTCTGCCGGTCCACATCGGTTAGTTTGCGGTGGCTCCCAATCACTCCATTCGTCCTTAGCCCATCCAACAGTAATTCGCGAAATCGGTGAATATCCAGCGGTTTGTGAAGAAATTCCAAGATATTGGCGACTACGCTTCGGACTGATTTGTGACTCCTCGATCGGATCCCGATCATTTGCACTGCAAGAGTCCGTTCCACTTCGTCCAGATGCGTATTGAACAGGAGTGTGCCATGACTGAACATGCGCCCACGGGACGAAAACTGTGCATTGCCGGAGATTTTCCTGCCACAGGCCAGGATGTCGCTCCGGTCATTCAACTCAGCCGGAACTCCAAGCGACCGGAGCACCTTAACGACCGGCTCGTTGAAAAACCGGAAATTGTGCAGCCGCGACTGCTCGTACCGGGTAACAAAACTGAAATTGAGATTGCCATGATCATGGTAGACAGCCCCCCCGCCCGACAGCCTGCGTACTACGTGAATGTCATTCTCACGGACATATGAGACATTGATCTCTTCGAAAATGTTCTGATTACGCCCGATCACAACCGACGGGTCGTTCCGGTAAAACATCAGATAATCACGTCCAGGATTCATATGGCGCAGAACGTACTCCTCCATAGCCAGATTGGTGTACGGATCCAAACAGTCATCGTTGTCTATATAATCAAAGGAATTCATAGGTGGCAAAAATATAAAAATTCCGGATTTTTTAATTTCGGATTTTCAATTATAACCCCATATCGATACTTTGCAGTCATGTTCGGCAGTGAAAAAAATAAAGAATGTCCCTCCTGTGCCCTTGAAGTCGCCGGAGATGAAGAAGTCTGCCCCTATTGCGGATACGAATTTCCTCCCGAGCAAAAAGGGCTTGCTGTCATGGCCTGGATATTCCTCCTGCTGATTCTTCTCTGGCTGTTTACCCGTTTGTGAATGCAGTTGGCAACAGCCCGATATTCTTACTCAGAGATTACATAGTCTGAATTACCAGTCGTATTTTTGATAAGATTAATATAAAATGTAATCATCTCACCAAAATTATCGATGCCGATACGTTCGTCGGTTCCATGAATACGGCCACGATCTTCCGGACGCGCACGAATTGGACGAAAACGCAATAAATTATCTGTTACCTCGGGAAAATGTCTGGCGTCGGTCGCAGCCAGAAACATGGCCGGGGCCACCGGAACTCCTTCAAACGACTGATGGATGGAGTGCTTCATGGCGAGATAAGGTTCTGATGTGGATGATGAGATAGGGGAAGGTTCCCGTGCGCCTTCCAACACCCTGACGCTGATCTGGTCATTTTCGATAGTACTGCGAACAAACTCAACCACCTCACTGACGCTGTCACTTGGATGTATCCGGAAATTGATGACGGCACGTGCGGTTTGCGGTATCACGTTTTCCTTGATGCCGGCATTGAACATAGTGGGTGACGTAGTGGTGCGAAGTGCTGCATTGGTGTGCGGTATATAACCAAGTCGATCTTCAATAATTCCACCGAATAGCCACAGATTGGAGAGTGCCATGCGATAGATGAATGGAAGGTCGGGTACAATCGGATGAAACGTCTCCCGCAGCAGACCGACAAACCTTCCAGCCATCGGATTCTCTTTTAGATTAATGATCGCAATACTGAGCGACCCGATCGTCGACTCTCGCGGAGGCATTGATGAGTGTCCGCCTTCTTTGTGGATTTCAAGTTCCACGCTTACATAACCCTTTTCCGCCACGCCTATCATGGCTATGGGATGTTCCAGCCCCTCGAGAATCTCTTCGACGACGGGCATTCCTTCATCGACCAGAAAATCGATATCGATCTCCCTTTCCAGCAGAAGATCCGCCACTTTTCGGGCGCCGTTTCTGCCTCCGATCTCCTCATCGTGATTCAAGGCGAGGTAAATGGTACGCTCCGGTTCATACCCCTGTTCGATTAGATATTCAAAAGCTTCCAGATAGGAAAAGATGCCACTTTTGTCGTCAATCGCCCCACGCCCCCAGACAAATCCTTCAGCAACCGTTCCGGCAAACGGCGGATAGGTCCAGTCGTCCTCGGTGCCCGGTTCAACCGGCACTACATCATAATGTCCCTGAAACATAGCAGCGGGAAGTTCGGCATACCGGCCCTCCCATTTGTACAATATTGTATAGCCGTTGACAATCTCCCGTTTGAAGGTGCGATGGATGCCGGGGTAGGAATCCACTACAAAATCCAGAAAAAAATCAAATTCCGGGCGATATAAAAACGAGAGTTCCTGGGTGGATATCGTCCGGAACTGCAATCCCTGTGACAATCTTTTGACCGCACCGTGGACATCGATGTCGTCATATCGAACCTGCTCAACATCCGGCATTTCGTGGCTAACCTGCAGAGTTCTAAAAACGATGATGCCGGTAATCAGAACCAGTAAAAGCAAGACACCGGACAGGATTTTCAGAATTAAACTCTTACTCATATACTCTTAATTTATAGCAATCTACCGGTTGCAAATGAGTTGCGTACTTCGTGCATCGTACTTTGTGCTTCGGAGTTTGGGTTCAGGGTTTGTATTTCGGATATAGAATATTTCTTTATTACTTCGGGTACTTCACTTCGGATTTTGCTTTTTTCACTTTTGGCTGATTTTGGCCATCACTAATGCCGGTTCCGTCGCTTCGAACACTATTATCATTTTGAGCACCCTTGTTAATTTGATCACTCTTGTCTGTTTGAACATCCTTATCGTTTTTGGTGTTCTTGCTGCTTTTTTCGCCTGTATCACTCGCCACCTTTTTATTTCGGGAACCGTTTTGACCACCGATACTACCGGCAACAGTTGTCTTGCTTGGTGCTTTCGGCTTCTTGCCGACAAGTTGGAGTATCTCGTCGCCCATCACTTCCTCTTTTTCCAGTAACAATTCAGCCAACCGGTCAAAAGCCTTTTTGTGCTTTTTCAATACCGCCTCGGCACGGTTGTAGGCCTCTTCCAAAATATTATTAACGGCTTTATCAGCTTCTCTGGCGGTTTCATCACTGTATTCCCGCTGCGTTCCCATCTGTTCACCCAGGAACACCTCTTCACGCTGCCCACCCAGTGCTGTATATCGAAACGCATCGCTCATGCCCCAGTCAAGTACCATTTTCCGGGCCAATTTGGTGACCTGCTTGAGATCATTTTCAGCCCCGCTGGTTGCCGAGTTAAAAACCATACGTTCGGCGGCACGTCCACCCATAATTACCGCCAGCCGATCAAGCAAATGCTCTTTCCGGTAAAGATACTGGTCGCGTTCGGGTAGCTGTTGTGTGACTCCCATCGCCTGCCCACGCGGTATGATGGTTACCTTGTGAACCGGATCTGTGTTATCCAGCGCTGCTGCCACTATGGCATGCCCCGCTTCGTGATAAGCCAGCAGCCGGCGTTCTTCAACATCCAGAACCACTCCGCGGCGCTCCAGCCCCATGATAATCTTGTCACGGGCCATATCTATATCACGTTGGGAAATTTTGTCACGATCCTCCCTGGCAGTCATCATGGCCGCTTCATTCAACAGATTCTCCAAATCGGCACCACTGAATCCGGGAGTACCCCGGGCCACACTTTCAAAGTCAACATCATCGCCAAGAGGCTTGTTTCTAGAGTGAATTTCAAGAATTTTAACTCGATCCTCCTGTGACGGCAGGCCGACTTCCACCCTTCGATTAAAACGTCCTGGCCGCAACAGAGCTTTATCGAGGATGTCCGGACGGTTGGTCGCCGCCATCACGATAACACTTTCGTTGGTTTCAAAACCATCCATTTCGGACAACAGCTGGTTGAGAGTCTGCTCCCGCTCGTCATGTCCACCCCCCAGGCCCGCTCCGCGCCGACGGCCAATCGAATCGAGTTCATCGATAAAAATAATTGAAGGAGCGGCTTCTTTGGCATTTTTAAACATTTCCCGGACCCGTTTGGCACCGACTCCTACAAGCATCTCCATAAAGTCTGATCCGGTTATACTGTAAAACGGCACAACAGCTTCACCGGCGACAGCACGCGCCATAAGAGTTTTACCCGTTCCCGGAGCTCCATAGAGTAACACCCCTTTCGGAACCTTTACACCCAGTTTTTCAAATTTCGTCGGGTTTTTAAGAAATGCGACAATCTCAAGGAGTTCCCGTTTGGCCTCCTCCCCGCCGGCCACATCATCGAAGGTAGTTCGTTTACCTTCACCCGGATTGTGCAGTTTTGCCTGGCTTTTACCTATCGAAAACATACCTTGCCCCTGCGTGTTCATTCTCCGGTACCAGGTGATGGCGATGATAAGAATTAGCAGAAACGGAAGGGTCATAAATAGAAAATAGAGCCAGGTGTTGTCCCGTTCAGGAATAGCCGTCACCTCGACATTGCTCTCTTCCAGCAGTTCCATAAGACTGTCATCGCCAAACGACGGCATGTGCGTAACAAAATCAGAAAATGAGGCGGAGTCGCCATCGTCAGTCCGCCGTATGGAAGGTTCCCGGAGTTTGACCTCCAGCCTGTCTCCCTGAATAGTCACTTCGCGGACGTTTTTCTCCTTGAGCTCATGCCGGAATACACTGTATCCCAAGTGATCCGGGGTGAATTGTCCGCCATAATAAGAGTAAAGAATCCACACCGCCAGAATCGAAGCTATCATAAAATAGAATATCATGATCCGGGAAGCTCCCGGTGACTGCTGTGGCATGGGGGTTTCCGCTTTTTTTCGTTTTTTCTTTGCGGTATCTCTGTTTTCTTTGCTTTCTGACACGTAATCGTTGATTTATAAGTAGGCTTGTCTACGGCAAATCAATATAAAGACTGTTGTAAACAAAAAGTATGAATAATTGTAACGTCGTTGACGGGACACTATTCCCCGATTGATATGCAGAATTTTCTTAGCCTTGTCATAGGTTAAATTTATTCGAGGTCATACACTACTACGAACAACTGTTGCACCGGATAGGTTTCCGGTTGATTGAAATCCCGGCTATTTTCAATTTTCCATTTGTTATTTGAACGACGGATTGTGTAACTTTGAAATTCATTATGATCATGCCAGAGTGGCGGAACTGGTAGACGCGCACGACTCAAACTCGTGTGGCTTCGGCCGTGTGGGTTCGAGTCCCACCTCTGGTACA
>SLQC01000093.1 GCA_007131625.1 Balneolales bacterium
GTTCCATTTCCCAGACCATGCGGCAACCGAAACAGCAGAACAGATAATCGGTGGCGGGTGGTGGCGATTTGCCCGGCACTGCTGAAGCTGACGAATCAGGGGAGCCGGTGCGGGATGATTTATCCGGTCTGGCTGAAGTTGACGAATTGACCGGCACTGCTGAAGCTGACGAATCAGGGGAGCCGGTGCGGGATGATTTATCCGGCATCCCGGACGATACCGGTAATCCGCAATGTGAACAAACATATGACATCAGCGCTCCATAAAGGCTTCCAGATCAGCTTCGGTCCATGCGGTTGTCCGATCCGATGTAGCTTCGCGCATCCCGGATACATCCTCCGGCGACACTTCCGACGCTTCATTTCCGAAGGAATTCCGCAGGTAGGTCACCACTGAGGCCACCTCATCATCCGAAAGCAGCTGTCCAAAACCGGGCATCACGGAATTGTAGGTCACCCCGTCACGTACAATTTCCCCCTGAAATCCCTGCAGTACAATTTTTACCGGCCTCTCCGGCTGTTCCATAACCCAGGCTGACCCGCCAAGCGGTGGAAAAGCACCCACCACCCCGGAACCGTCCTGCTGATGGCATGACTGGCAGAGTCTGGTGTAGACCCGCCGTCCTTCGGCCATAAGATCCAGATCGGCTTCCTCTGCTTCCGTGGGCGCAGCTTCGTTGAAAAGCACATGAGGACGATCCGAAATCTCCCCCAGATACCGGCCCATATAGAAAAACCCGAACGACAGGGTCAGCACAATAATCACATACATCCACCAAGGACCGCGTTCATTCCCCTCTTCTGGAATCTGCTCCTCGCGCGCCAGAGCTGCCTTGTGAAGCTCCTCCATGCTCCGAAAATTTTCCCGGTCGCCAAAATAGTGTTCGTCTGTCATCACTCTGTTCCTGTAGATTCCTGGACCAATGATATCAAATATGTTGCCAGATAGCGCGCCTCGTCTGCGGGAAGTACTTTCATACCAGGTATGCGGTACTGCTCAGGAAGACTGAGTCCGTCACGGCCAGGACGTGCTCTTTCACTATACACCTCAAACAACCAGGGAAATGGCGGCATAATGCTCTTTTCGTTGATTGCCCGGGGTTGATACAAATTCAGATAATGCCAGTCCCGACTGGGCTGGCGGGCTCCGATATTGGCCAGGTCTGGACCCGTGCGCATAGTCCCCAGGTTGTGTGGCAGCAGGTTGCGGTAATCGGTGGGCAGGCTCGCCCGTCCCCATCCGCGCTCAAAATCGGCACCGAATCCTTCCGGCCTGACCTGTTTCGAGTGACAATAAATGCACCCCTCCCGGACAAATATTCGGTGCCCCTCGGTAATTTCAAAGGAAGTGAGATAGGTTGGCTCCCTCACCCCTTCGTCAATAAAAAATTTTGGAACGATTGTAAGGCCGAACATAGCGATTACAAATGTGGCGATGATGCCGAAGAGTAATATCGATAAACGGATCATACGGTAAACTCCTTTCTGATGTTATCCAAAACCTGTGCACCGGCGGGCTGTTCACTGGTGCGGAAAACCATTTTAATCAACAGCCAGGCGAAAATCAGGTGACCGGCTCCCATCAGTATTCCGGAGGCTGAGCGAGCCACCAGATACGGGATGGTCATGGTAACAGTATCGGTGAAGGGAACATCGGGATTGTTCATAGACCACCCCTGAAACAGGCCGATAAACTGAAGTGCACCGACGTAAATAATGATACCGATGGCCGTAAGCCAGAAATGCCATTTGATAAGTGATTTGGAGTGCCATTCGCGCAGGGTGATACGCGGGATGATATAGTAACACGCTCCAAAGAGCATCATGGAGACAAATGCATACATCCCGATGTGTGCGTGAGCGGCGACAAAATGGGTGAAGTGGATGACTTCATTAACCGACCGCAACGACTGCATGCTGCCCTGAAGGCTGACAAATGTGTAGCTCATGGCAGCAAATACCACAAACCGCAGGGTCGGAGAGTATTTGACGGCTTTGAAGGAGCCGACAACGGTCATGTGATGGTTCACAGCTACCACTACGACCGGTATAACCATCATCACACTGGCTGAGATAGAAATGGTCACAAACCAGGTGGGGAGCGGAGATCCAATCAGATGATGAAAGCCGTTCCAGTTGTAAAAAAGGGCAAGTCCCCAAAAACCCAGCAAAGAGAGTCCGTAACTGTAAATGGGGCGTCCAAGCACTTTGGGGATAAAGTAGTAGGCGGCGGCGAGGCAGATCGGAGTAAACCAGAGTCCAAGCGCATTGTGGGCATACCACCAGTTCATCCCGGCCTGAACCGTGGGTGTATCAAATACCGGTAGAGAGGAGACCAATCCAAGAAGCGGGAACCAGAGAAAGGCCGCCAGAATATACCAGACCGAAACGTACAACTGTTTGACATTCCGCATGATGATCATCTGCATAACCGATGCGGAAATAATGATCACGCAAAGCACCATCGCGACCATCGTTGAAACAGGAAACTCCAACCATTCAATTCCCCTTGAAAAGCCTGCAAGGATCTGAATACTGCCAACAAACAGGGAGATGTTCCAGATCACCCCGGCCACCAGGATATAGCCGCGCAACTGTATCGGTATTTTGAGCAACCGGCTGAGTATCCACAACGCAACACCGGCACCTGTAAGTGATGACCAGCCATACACCACGGTATTTAGATGCAACGGCCGCACCCGTCCGAATGTGAGCCAGCCTGCATTGCCAAGAAATTCGGGCAGATGCATTTTAACGGAAGCCAGCAGTGCCAGAAGCGTTCCAAGCAAAAGCCAGAAAACGCCGGACATAATGAGAAACAGTACAACAAAACGCGCCTTACGGTCGAGTTCACTAACGGAATAATGCGGGGATGGGTTATTTCCGGGATCCACGGGTTTGATGTTCTCCTTCTTCAATTTCCCTGAGTATCTGATCGGTGCGCCGGCCTGGTGGCTCCTCTTCATCGAAAGGAAGCATGCTCCCCTTTTGTATGTGATCGAACTGTCCGTTGAAAAATGCCCATAGAAACAGCGCCAATCCACCGCCAATAATAAGCAGAGAAGAGATGACCAGGATCAAAGCTCCGGTACTCATGAAAAAATGGTTTGGTTGTTGCACCCAAAATTAATAAACCGGCATCAGGAAAGCCCCTCAGCCCCGGGTGCCTGAATTTGATATACGGAAAGAGCGTAGACAGGCGGCCACGGTTAAATAATGGCACTTATTGCTTTTGTGTGACCAGGTCCGGCAATTCCGGCAAAACTTAATGTGAAAAATATAGGAAATGGGATGTACAGATCAAAATAAAGGTGATCACTCATTACATACAAAGTCCCCTTGGTCTTCTTGTTGAGGCATAACAAATACAACAGCTGTGAACGCCGGAATACCGAACGCGTTGCCGCGTCGAACCGTATCCCGCACTACGGGATCTGTTCCATTAGTCTGAACCGGATGCAACTCCAGACCGTCCCACGACTGGCCTTCGATCTCCAGTGTCAGCTCCCGATTTTTGTTATCCACATTGAAAAGCACAAGGATGCCGTCCAGTTCCGGGTCGACCGGTTCCCCCGCGCCCCTGCCATCGGATAATGTCATCGCAATAATCCCCGGCTCCTGGTCCGGACCCGTATTGTGAAATGCGAGGCGCCGGTGAATCTCTTCGGCTGCAGCTAATCGAAACAACGGGGAACTGTAACGGATGAGCAACTGCTCGCGAAACAGGCGATGCGCCAGTTCAAGATGTTCCTTGCCTGCCTGGATTGCGGGATTGGTCAGAAAAACACGCATTTCTTCCCACCGTGATTCGTTGTCCCATCCCGGCGGTAAACCTATTCCCCAATTGTGCGTTTTGAGGCTGAAGTCCACGGCATTGAACCAGTCACCCGAGTCGAAACTATTGCTATCCATTGACTTGGATCGCAGGATATCGGTTCCCATCTGATAAAACGGGACACCCTGCCCAAAGTTGATTAATGCGTTGCCAAGCAGATGGACCCGTACACGATCGGATATCGGCATATCCAGAGGAAGTTTTGCCTGGGTGTTATCCCAGAATGTTTCGTTGTCGTGCTTGTCGATGTAGTTGACCGATTCCTGCGGACGGCGTGTAAAGCCGATGCTTTCGTGGCCACCGGTCACATGTTCTCCAAACCGGTTGATGTAAGGATATGTTTTCAGGTTGCCAGACATACCGACCCTGATCCGGTCTGCCGCATCCAATAGCACCGATTTGTTTTCATCCTGGTTCGGATTTGCCTGCTCGTTCGGGAACAGATAGAGTCCACTGACAAAACCCTGTGTCCGACCATTGGATGAAAAGTTGCCGCCTCGAATGGCATCCCGCATCCGGTCGTTGAAGCTGCCAATTCCGGTACTACCCATATTAAACTGGGTCGCCTGATCAAAGATGCGGTTGTTGGCCACTTCGCCGAAATTCCATCCTTCTCCGTAGATGTAGATATTGTGGCCATCAACTCCGTGTTCTTCCATTGTGAGCCTTGTCAGTGCTTGTTGCAGATTCTCCATCACATATTTTGGATGATGGCCCATCAGATCGAAACGAAACGCATCGATTTTATAATGTTTCGCCCAAAGCAGCACCGAATCGATGATCAACTTCTCCATCATAGCGTGTTCGGCGGCGGTGTTATCGCAGCAGGTTGACCGCTCAATGCGGCCAGTCACCGGATCATACCGGTGGTAATAACCGGGCACCACTTTGTCGAGTACAGAGAATCGGGACAATCCGGCAGCGAAGGTATGATTGTAGACGACATCTACGACCACATTTAATCCGGCCTGATGCAGTGCAGCCACCATTTGCCGGAACTCCAGAATGCGCGATTCCCCGTCAGGATCTGTTGCGTAGCTGCCCTCAGGTACGTTGAAATGAAAAGGATCATACCCCCAGTTGTACCCGTCATATGCCGCCTTTCCCCGGGTTCTGCCTGGCATATTATACGGCCTCTGAATGAGCAGGGTGGCTGGATCTTTTTCAGCCAGTTTTTCAAACGCTTCCCTGATCGGGATTTCGAAGTGTTTCGCATATCGCTCCGCCAACTTCGGGTGTTCGATAACTTCGAACAATCGCTGAAACGGATGATGGAGATCAACTCTTTTGGATGGATCCTCGATGACGGTTGCGTAATCATTTACAGGCAACAGGTGCAGGTGGGTCAAACCGGCTTCCGCCAGCCGTTGCAAATGCTCCATGCCGTCAGAACGTTTCCGGCTTTGTCTGCCATCGTGCGTGAAAGCCACGAACTTGCCGCGATGTTCAACGGGAACGGTGCGGTCGTTGATACTGAAATCACGCACATGGGCTTCGTAAACGGAGATATCGGTTGGATGCACCCGGCGCTTTTTAAGGGTATTCCACCCTTTGGGTTTGAGTTGGCCATCCCCGTGCAAATCGACAAACTGGCTGAAACGACTGTCCATGGAGAGGCTGACAGAATAGGGATCCGTCACCTCGTATTTATTTATTCTCTTGTTGTTGTGATGAAATACTGAAATTTCATACCGGTAAAACTTCCGGTTCCATTCGGATTTCAGACCGGAAAATCGCCAAACACCGTCGTTTTCATCCCCATTTTCGTCGTCCTTTTTGCCATCGTTCTCAGGCTGTACAAAATCGATCCGGTTTTTGTCCGTGTCATAAATTACAAGCCGGACAGACCGGGCGGTTGGCGCCCAAAGTCGGACGGTGATCCGGCCATCACTATAATCCGGCCCGAGCTTGCCGTCGTAGTAGAAAAGCTGGTCAATCACGCCGGATACCTGGACCCTGGTGGCGGCAACTACCTGGCCGGAACTGCTATAGGCAAAAGCGACGATATACCCTTTTACCGCTTTCCTGACGACATCCTCATCGACGTTCACTACATATGCCGCTTTGTCGGCGATATGGCGTTTTTTTTTGTAGAGGTCCTCATACGGGGGTGGTGCAGAGCTGCCAACTTCGATAATCTTCCCGCCCGAAACGCTGTCCGCATGCACGGTAAAATCATCCTGTGGGCTATACCGTATTTCAATCCGTTCCGTATCCAGGCCGATCTCCCAGATAAGACGGTCAGTGGTGACCCAGTGTGCGGCGGCCCCAGTGATTGCTGAAGTGGCGTTGCCTTTTTCGTCGTGCATGCCTAACCACAGCAGAGCAAATCCGGCCAGTATAATCAATATTGATGCAAAATATTCCATCTTACTCGCAATGTAACTTATACAGATCGATTTACGTGCATATCAGCTGTCAATTGCCACCTGACATTTACCGGCATTACAATTTTCAACGAACAAGTGCATCTCACTTTCAAGTTGTGTGCGCTTGTTCGTTGAAATGGACTCTATATCACATTATGGCGATAATCCATTCAACTGCATCTCTTCACGACTGCCTGATTTCTTTTCAGCTTTCAAGTCCGATAGCTGAATCTGAAATTCGCAGATAAATTTGGATCCTTTACCGATTTCGGAGTCCACTGTTACACTGCCTTTCAACCGTTCAACAAGCATATTGACTACGTAAAGGCCCAGACCAGTCGTCTCTTCGCCGTTTGTCGGGCGGGCGGTGAGTTTTCCGAACATCTGAAACATCTTTTTCTTGTCCTGATCGGAAATACCGGGTCCTTCATCGGACACGATCAATTGCCAGAACGAATCGTCTACATGTCTGGCAGAGATAGATACCTTAGAGTGTGAAGGCGAAAATTTAAGGGCGTTGGATACGAGGTTTTCGATGATTCTGGTCAGGTAGGGAAGATGTGTTTCCACAGTGAGACCGGACCGTTCCGTGCGTATGGCAATCTGCTTTTTATCAGCAATCATCTGGAATTCAACCACCATATTTGCTATTATGTCATCGACTTCCACCTCCTCTATCCCCCGAAAGTCTTTATTTCTTTCAAGCGAATGGACATCAAGCAGGCTGTTAATCATATTGTTCAGCCTTTGAGCAGAATTACGGGCCATATCCAGATGCTTTTTCTCGAACTCGTCGGTTACCGATTCACTAATTACATCCAGAAATCCAACCACCCCGAACAACGGGTTTCGCAGATCATGCACAATAATGCCAATGAGCTGATCCTTGTCGTAGTTTAGTTGCTTGAGTTCATTATTAAGCGATAGCAGCTCTCTGTTTTTGGAGGTAATAACTTCGTTTTTCACTTCTGCGTCTTCATAGGCTTTCTGAAGATTTCGCTGGCTCCGGAATATCAGCACCAAAAGGACAACAACGATAAGTACAACGACGATAAGCAGAAAGAGAACCAGTTGTTGTATGCTGCTCAGATCCTCCTGGTAAGACAACTCTTGCCGTAACAACTCGTTTTCAGCAACTTTGAGGTCAACTTCATATGCAGTACGGATCTCCTCAAACTCGCTATCCCTCCTCACATTGTCCAGGCTGTCGGAATACATCTGTTCCTTCCTCAGAGCCGTTACAGCACGTTGATAATCTCCGATTTGCTCCATGTACAATGCTTCGATCTCCCAACCCAGCCCAATGATTCTCAGATTCTCCAGTCTCTCTGCAAGTTCCCGGGATTCAGCTAAATGACCCGGAACTTCGTCGTATCGTGCCAGTTTCAAAGCGGCGTTTGCAAGGCCCGTCGAGTGATACATAACACCGGGAATAAATTTGATGGATTTGCTCTCTTCTAATCCCAGTGAAAAAAAGGAGTAGGCCTTTTCGTACTCTTCGGTATCAATGTAGATCTGAGCCAGGTTGTAATTGTTTTGGATCAGACGGGGACTCACACCCAGCTTCCGGTTTATTTCAATCGCTTTCAGCAGGAAATCCGCCGCTGCCTCATTCTCCCCCATAAATTTAAGGGTGTTCGCAATATTATTGTAATTAGCGGACAATTCAGCCTGATTGTCGATTTCCCTATTGATCTGGATCGCTTTATCAAACTCTTCATACGCCGACGAATAGTCTTCCTGACTGTGATACCTCAACCCTATGTTATTCCTGGATATCGCTTCACTCTGACGATCATTCACTTCCAGAAATATATCCAATGCCTGATAATTCAGTTTCAGAGATTGTGTGGGATCACTTTCTCCGATAACCAAAGCTTTGGTAGCGTACACCGCTGCTTCCGTTCGATGATCATTTACATCCGGGACCAATCGGATCGCTTCGTTGATCGCTTCCAACGCTTCCCGGTTGCTTCCCTTTATCATATAAAAATTGGACACCTGAACCAGTGCATACGACTTCTGGCGGGCAGTACCATGCTCATCGATGATCTCCAGGTTCTTGTTCAGGATCTCAAGTCCTTTGTTCATCTGCCTGCGCTGCAAATGGAGAATTGCCGTATTCGTCTTGGCATTGATCAATTCTTCATAATCACTGGCTTCACGGGTTTCTGAAACCAGCCAGGCTGACAAGGTATCTGCACTTATAAAATCATTGGCCTCAATCAGCTTGATCAGAGTGTCATTCCAATCCGAAAAAGATTCTGCAACATCCGGATATTCGGTTTTCCTTTCGCTGCATGCTGTCATGAACACAAGTATACAAAAAGTGAATACTATTGTTCTCATGTATATGGAAATTTCCAATTTTATATTAATATATCTTAATATAGCATAAAATAAAGAATATGACGCATAATACCTCAGAATTTCTGCCAAATCGGTCAGTACCAGATAAATGAA
>SLQC01000048.1 GCA_007131625.1 Balneolales bacterium
AAGATATGGGCTTTGATGATTTCGGCCTCAATTTCAATAATCCTGATTTTGTCAACTATGCCAAAAGCTATGGAGCTTTCGGTCATCGGCCCGAAAGTGATGCGGATTTCCAGAAAACTCTTCACAGCTGCCTGAACTCCAAAGGGGTACACCTGATCGATCTGCCGATTGATTATACATTGAATCACTCCATATTAAATGTGTTGATCAAGCAGACCACTCAAAAATTGTAACCCGTTTTGCCATGGCAGAAATTTTATTCCTTTCGACTTACGCCCGGTAAAAACACTCCAAATACAGGGAACCGATGATGTGGAAAAAGCCCTTGAAACGGCAATTTGCCGCAGGTTGTCCGGTCATTGTGAAACCGACGCTGACGACACCTTTGTCATGCCTGGCACTGGATGTCTATGTTGATGGCGGTTTGTCTTGCATTTTAAAATCGGGCTGTTAATCCGTGCTCGATAGTTGGCAGTAGTGCAAGTTTATGTATCAGTAAAAATATATCATTGGTATTCAATCCAATTGCAAATAATTATCGTAATGATAATACAATGAAGGTATTGATCTTTCTTGACGGTTTTACACGGAAAAAATCATAACAAAAAAAGTTATGACATAATCCGGATAAGCAGCAGGTAATTTTGATAAACAACGATAATATTTCACGATGAAACATCCATGCCAGAAACTTCTATCACACTGGTGCATGAATAAACTCATGGATGCTCCGTGTAACCTTATGAATCAGATAATATTATACAGATGAAAGACGAAAAAAAGTTTCGGGAAATTTGTGTGGCCTATGTTCTTGGTGCTCTTGAGGAAAAAGAACAAGAGGAATTCGAACTTTTTTTGCAACAGACGGATCACGAACACCTGGAAATTCTCAGGGAGTATCGCGACACGGTCATGCAACTCTCTCTGGCAGTCCGACAACGTCCACCGGATCATCTTAGACATCAGATTCTCGATACCATTCAAAAACGAAGCCAATACAACAAGCAAAAAAAACCATCCGTCGCGAGCCGGCTTGGGAAATTACATCGCGGTCTTGGGTTTCATAAACCGGCGACCGCTCTGGCAACACTCGCAGCTTTGTTACTGCTTGGATTCGGTCTGGTGATCTACAGTTATATGCTTCATCAGCATCTCGACGAACATCATGAAACGGTAGAGGAACTCCGTGACGAATTGAATGCCACATATGAATATCTGAGTATTCTGGAATCACGTCAGCTTGAATATGTCCGGCTGGAAGGTGCCGACCATGTCAACGCTGCGTTCGGAAAACTGATCTGTGATTTGGGCCGGAAGCGGGCTTTGCTGCTAATGTCCAACCTGCCTCCTCTGCCAGAGAATAAATCATATCATCTTTGGGTGATTAAAAACGGCCATGCTGTAAACAAAGGCAGGGTGGATGTCGGAGCGAACAGCATTCACAACTACTTCCTGTTTGAAGAGTTCGAAATAGATGATGTATCCGAGACGGATGAAGTTCTCTTCACCATAACCCTGGAGACGGAAACCGGGAGAACCGAGCCTTCGGGTGAAACGCTGATGTCAGGCTCTCCGCTTATGCTTTGACCCAGGGCTTGCCTGAACTTATCAGGACGAAACGAAACTTGCCAGGGCTAACCGGAATTTGCCGGGGCTACAACACCAAACCTGTCGGAGTGAACAAATCATGCAATCACAAATTTCCTACCTTTCCCGTTTTAACCGGGCTTTTTTAATAGTCTTATTACCGGGGACCTTATCTGTTTATGTTGTAATGGGTGCAAACGGCGACAAAGATAATGCCGGACCGGAACCCGCTGTCGCTTGGCACACGTTCGATGAAGCGCAAAGCAAAGCAGCCGGAGAAAGTAAACCGTTGTTCATTTTTGTGGAGGCTGACTCATCAGCGGATTCATCATCGATAATCCCGTGTACACGCGCTTTGTTATTCCGGCGATTGTCACTATTCTTGACGGGAAAGAGTATGCTGCTGTCATCGGTGAGATAGCTGCTTCCATAGGCAAATCCTGAATAATCACGTTGGAATTCGGTCTCCGTAGTCAGTACCTCTGGATCGGGATACAGTTCAAGCCAGGTCTCCCACGTCGTTTCAAGAACCTGAAAAGTTTCAATATTTGTGCCGGAAATCGAACCGTTGACACTGCACAGCAGCATTTGTGACCAATTGCTGTCGGTGTTGCGATCAAAGGCAATCAAATTGTTCCGGAACAATAATCCGGATACTCCAAATTCGGTCTCCTCCCCGTCAATATTACGATTCCAGGCCATAGCGGTTCCTGTCAGAGGGCAATGCATGACAGCAGCAGACTTATCTCCGAATTGGTCGTTTACAATCTCGTGGCAATCAAGAATCTGATGGAGATAGGTGCGTATCTTGCCCCCGGATTGGTTTTTTGCTTGCAATTCTGCATATTTCCGGCGTTGCATAAAAACTGCTCTGAAGTACGGGCGTTGACTCTGACAAATAACTTCTGCAAGTATTTTGCACTCGAAAACGGAAAAAATTCAGAAAGAATATGCACGTCTAGCTCAAAAGTATGACGAACATTGGCGTGTTTATCTGGAAGCAACACACAAGCATGCCATGGAGATGCTCGAGCCGGAAAAATCCGACCGTATTCTGGATGCAAGTGCCGGAACGGGATTGCTGGCCGGAATGATACGCCGGCAAGTCCCCTGTGAACTTTCTTTGATAGACATATCCGACGAGATGTTATCAGTTGCCCGGAACAGACTTGCCAATGATCCTTTTACACGCATCAGGAAAATGGATGTTCACGCTCTGGATTACCCGGATGCGTATTTTTCGAAAATTGTATGTTTGAACTCTTTCCATTTCTATGAAAATCCTGAAAAAGTACTCAGCGAATTTAGCAGAGTTTTGAAGAAATCCGGCAAACTGGTGATGGTGGCCTGGTGTCGTGATCCATGGCATTTCCGGCTTTTTGACGTTGCCATGCGCATAACGCAAAGACCCTATGCCGGATCGCACACCTCGGCCGAATTGCAAAGGTTGCTTAAAGTATCGGGATTTACCGTTTCAAAATCCCGACGATGGTCACACAGGTTCTGGAGTCTGTTAAATATTCAGGCTGAAAAGTGATATCCTTAGCCGGCGATCAGTCGTTTATATACACGTACCAACCTGTCCTGACCGGCTCCAAAGCGGAAAAACAGATATATCAGAATAAAAGCGAACTGCAAACGAATTATTCCGTTGTTTCTGTACTTACGCGCCGATGTTATGACATTTTTCGGGATAATGGAGTAGTTGGCAAGACGTTTTATCCTGCCGATTAATTCATTGTCCTCCATAACGATCAACGTTTCATCAAACCCCCCGACTTGTTCAAACAACTCTTTGGTGATGAAAAGGCTCTGATCACCGTAGCGAAATGCGTTAATATCAAATCGGGTAAACCAGCCATACAATCTCAGCATAAAATGGGGGTCATCAAATGATAAACGGAACCCGCCTGCCTGTTCGTTTCGGGATATCGCCCGTAGGATGTCTTCGGCAAAGGTAATCGGGGGGAAGGTATCCGCATGTAAAAAATACAGAACACGACCTTTGGCTCGCCGGGCTCCTTCATTCATCTGATATGCTCTCCCTTTTTTTGAGGCCATAATAACAAGTGCTCCGGCTTTATCGGCCTCGTCGGCAGTCCGGTCATGACTGTTGCCATCCACGACCAGGATTTCCGAAATCCCGGGGTGGGGGTGAGCAGCTTTTGTTTTCAGGTAATGGATCAGCCTGCCAATATGGTCCTCTTCCTCAAACGTCGGGATGATGATACTTATCATAAATGTTCCTCCCAGTCCCAGGCCGTGTCCACATCTTTGAGAACAGGCAACTCCTGCCAGATGATATTTTTATTCTGGAAATCCCTGATGGTTTCCTCAAAAACCGAGTCGGTACTCCAGGTTTTGTTTTGGAAAACATCCGGGACCATCCGACTCAATCCCAGCAGGTAATATCCGCCGTCCCGGGCCGGACCGATAACAGCCTCAAACCGATTTAAAATGTCAAATGCCCTGGTAATATGATTTGACTGCAATTCAAGGCAATCGCTCCCGATGATCACGACCTTCCGATATCCCCGGTTAAAAATTTTCGCAAAAGCATGGCGCATGCGATCACCAAGATCCCGGCCGCGTTGCAGATGTTTGTAATGATTTACATCAGACCACCTGTCATTATCATCGATAAAATCGCTGTAGAAAATATGTGTGTCTTCCGGAATATCGGCTGTGACTCTCCAGGTGTGATCGAGCAGTTTCAGGTACACTTTAAGTGCTTCCCGTTCACCAATTGCTTCAGCCAGTCTGGTTTTGACTCTGCCTGGCTGAGGATTTTTCACAAAAATTATCAGGGCTGCATTTTGATCAGTAGACATAATTGACTCATTTAATAACGGTAACCAAAAATGGTTAAAAAAAATCCGCTCGAATGCCGGCTAAGAATGTTTATACAAAAGCTTTTTGTTCCCGGATTGATCCCGGTTCCATTGTTCGAAATTCCGCTCATTGGTTGATCGCTGATAACTTTTTAAGTCATATATCTGTCTGAATATTTCATCAGGGTTATACTTCATAAAAGCATCCATCCGGTTGAATCCCCAGGCAACTGCTCCAAAAGCGATGCGTACCTTCCGTGCAGCTTGAAGATCCCGGACTTCGTCTCCGACATAGAGTGCTTCTTCCGGCGAAAAACCACTTTTTTCCAACACTTTACTCAACTTATGCCGCTTTCCCCAAAATGTTGCGCCGCATTCGAGATAATCGATAAGCGCAGCATTCTCCTTCCCCATGATGTCCCGTACATTTTTCAGCGAGTTCGAACTGACAACGGCAATGGTGGCGCCCTTTTCAAACAAATGCTCCAACACCTCTTTGATTCCATTATGCAACACCACCTGTTCCGCCTTTCCGGACATCATCTTGCGCAGATGAGAGGCAATCACGGGAACTTTGTACAAAGGTATTCCGAGCTCGTTGAACACCGATATGGGATCGTAACCCCTGATTCGTTCAAGATCTTCGGCTTTGACGGGTTTGAAATCGTATTTATCAGCCACAGGGGAGATTACCGTCATAGCCCAGCTAACGGAATCGGCCAATGTGCCGTCAAAATCAAATATGATTAACGAGTAATTCTTATTCAATGAGTTGCGATTTTGGGTTTGCTGATTGCATGCGAACCAATCCTTGTTCTTCACCATTTCCCGCGTCTGCGCTCCTTTCCCGGAAGCACCTCCATACAGGTAGTCCACCATCCGGTTTCGATGGTTTCCACAAAAGCCTCCGGCAGGTCTTCTGTGCGCATCTCTTTGGCCAGTGCTTTATAAGGATAGGGCAGTGGCAAAAATTCCACATTCAGCCGGTCATCATCAGCGGTTATCATGGTGTACCAGACATGTAAATTCCCGTCATTGGCCGGACGACCGATGCTTCCCACGTTTACAAAATGACGGTTTTCCGGCAACCGGCGCGACCAGTGAATGCCGGTATGGGTGGCAAGAATGGCATCCGCCTGATGTTCCCGGCACAACTTTTCCAGAAAGTGGGTCGAACTCGTCGATTCCCACAGAAACTCATTGGTTTTTCTTGGTGACCCGTGGCACAGCAGCAGATGAAACCGACCCAGATCCACACGCAACTCCGACGGCAAATGTTTCATCCAGCTCTTCCACCGGTCACTGGTGTGTGCAAAGGTATAATCATAGCTGAGTTTGGCATAGTAGTTATCGGACGGATCGGTATAACCGCACCGGCAGTCATCCAGGCTGTTTCCGATGGAGTGATCGTAGTTGCCCTGTACGACTTGCACGTCTCCCGCCTGGAGAAGTGGAAAGACCTTGTCGGGATGGGGACCGAATCCCCCCAGATCACCCAGACAGAAAATGGCTTCCGTTCCCTGGCGACTGCTGTCCTCCAGCAAGGCTTCCAG
The DNA here is from genome assembly GCA_007131625.1 of Balneolales bacterium. Classification (GTDB taxonomy): domain Bacteria; phylum Bacteroidota; class Rhodothermia; order Balneolales; family Natronogracilivirgulaceae; genus SLQC01. Next base: position 5,972 of record SLQC01000048.1, read on the forward strand.
CGCAAAATGGTTATTATAGACGCCACCAAATACAGCAATACGACGATATGGGCTTTGATAACGGCCTGCAGAACTGTTCGGATAACTTGCAGAAGAGCTGTCCGGGGAGTCGTTCAGGAAACGGTTGCGAATACGATTTTTGGAGTTGCTTGAGGGACTATTCATGTCGTTTACGAAGCTTTTAAGTAAACAGCGCTTTACTGCCGCTGGAAGGATTGGAGCAAATAGCCCCGTTCATATAGCAGGTATAACACGCTTTGTGCTTTAATTCATACGATTTTGTGGCATCATCGAGGGTATCACCAAGCAGGGAGTCATCGTAATCCAGCAATATGGGACATACATGAACTCCCTTATCACTGATTAAGCGGCTGTTGGAACAAATCAGCTGACCGGTATCGTAATCCTTCATCATGTCTGTGGTCACCTGTTCGGATTCAGAGTACCCGCCGGATCGCGCCTCTTCCGCCCCGATTTTTATCAGAGGCAGCATCTTGATCCGGGAACGGTAATAGCCAACCTCCTTCAACGCATGGATAAAGCCGTCCATCACCTCTTCGTGCTTCTCCTCCGGCCATGTTTGTACCGTGGTGATGATCGGCAAAAAACCGGCATGCACCAATCTTCTGATCCCCTCAAGCGTACGATGAAAGGAGTGGCGTCCTCGAATAGCATCGTTCATTTCGGGTGTAAATCCGTCAAGGCTGACCCGGAACTCCAGCGAATAAATAGATTCCTCTTCAATTTCTGCCATCTCAAAAGCCATATCCTGCGTAATCGGGATGGCGTTTGTCAATACGGTGGCCGGTCCGTATTGCATTATGGCCCGGATGATCGGAATCATCTCTTCGTTGATGAAGGACTCACCGCCTGTCAGGTAATACTCCTTGACACCGTAACCCACGGACTCCTCCAGTTTCTGCTGAATGGTTTCCAGCGATAAAAATCCGAATTTGTTATTTGCCGGACTTGCACTGATGAAACAGTGGTTGCATTTGAGATTACACAACGTTCCGGCTACCTGAAACCAGAGATAGTCCAGTTCCTGCAATTCGAGCAGGGGATGCTGCGCGATCTCATTGTCGGGATAATTACTCATTGATCGTTCAGGTTGTTTGTCCATTAATAGTATAAACTACGTATGTTTTTGCTTACATGTATGCAGCGGAATTTGGGAACCATCTGCGCAGCGGGATCGGCAGGCAGTAAAGGCCGAAACAGAGCAGGGCACCGATTACATTGAGTGTGAACAGATCAGCATACCGTCCATCGGTAAACTGCCACTGCTCCGGCAGCAGATTGAATGTCAATATCAAACCGATGATGATGCCGGTCCAGACCGAAAGGTGAAAAGAAATCCGGGGTGCGTTCAGCTTCCAGAGTAAAAAAACCGGAGCAAGTCCCAGGACCATAGTGCCACTGATTGTAGTTGCCTGAATGATTTCGGGAGAGAAAAACAGGGGCAATGATCCTGCCACAGCCGTGATCACCATCGCCAGACGCCCTTTGGTTATGGATGGATTTCCAGTTGGATTCAAATCGACAATGGCCAATTTGGAAACCGACGAGAAGGTGGAGTCGAGCGTGGATGCCGCTGAGGTAACCATGATGGTGTTAACCGCCAGCAGGGCGATCACACCTAATGTTTGGGATACCTGGACCACCGCCTCACCTTCCATTCCAATCAGGCGGCCGTGGATCCCGACGAAACTGAATAACAGGATACAACTAAAGCCGATACCGGTTGCTGCGATAAAACTGTGCAGCATGGTGCGAGGACCCGATATGAATGCCCGATCTGTCAAAACCGGATCATGAAAGGGGTAGCTGAATACTTGTAAAGCCGCCACGAACAACAGATTCAACCCTGTAGCCATGGTCCATTTCCCACTGGTCATGATCGGCCTGACCGACTCGTACTGCGGCAGAATCGCACTCAAGATCATCAACAGCAATATGCCGAACAGCATCATCTGGATAAGATCGGTGATCAGGGAGCTACGCAGTCCACCTCTGAGCGAATATATCAGGGTCAGGCCCGTAAAAGTTATTATGGCCATGACGTACGGCATCGATCCGATTTCACCGAAATAGCTGCCGATGATCATGGTGTTGGACCAGACCTCATTGAACAGCCGAATACTAATAAGCAGGGAGAAAAGCAGAATGGCAGATCGTCCAAATTGAGAGGATAGATAATGGTACAGACTTTGAAATCCACCTTTCATCCGCAGTTGGTAGATCACAATCCCGGCTACCAGAAATGAGAAATAATAGACCGCGTAGGCAAGCCCGCCTACAATACCAAACTCCAGTCCCAGATTGGCGGCGTTGGTAATGGACTTGGCAAAAATCCATGAGATTACCAGGCTGCTTGTCAGAAGAAAAAAGCCCGGTTGAGTATTGGATTTTGATACGCCGGCAAAAAAACCAGCTGCATTTCGGGCAATCGGAGATATTCCCACAAGACCGATGCTAACAAGCAGCAGGATGATCCACTGAATGGACTGAATGGAAAGTGTTGTCATTGCCTGAAAAATTACCGGGTTATGATATTATACATGAGTCCACTCTAAAAAGAGCTATTTATTGAAGCTGATATTTTGATGTAAAAGCCCAAAAAAACAAGAGCTATGTTTTGCGAGGGCAAAATGGGTTCAGGAATGGAAAAAGGAACGTG
>SLQC01000152.1 GCA_007131625.1 Balneolales bacterium
AAGAAAACCCTGTTTTATGGAAGCAATCCCTCATAACCATAATATAACTTACCTCTTTGGACTATTAATCTATACAACTGTCACAAAATTGTGACGAAGCTCTTCTTCAGCATCTATCAAAATCGGCTTTATCCGATGATTTTAAGTGATTTATATGTTTTTCGGCCGGATTGGTATCATTGTTGCAATCCATAGGGTTCAGGTTTATTGCAATTCTCCGGAAAAAATTTCAAATCAGAGAAAAACCGCAATCAAATTAAAAGGTGAAGACATGTATAATCCTGGAATATCCATAAAATTTCCAATACTTATCTCAGTGATATTATTTATGACAGGTTGTGAATCCAAAGTGGTACAACCTGCAGACATCGGCGATATTGAAGTAAGTTTCAAGAGTGATCTGATCCCCATTTTTAACAGAAGTTGTGTTTCCTGTCATGAAACAGCTGATGATCCTCCTCCGATTTTGGTATCTGATGTGGCGTATCAAAAAATCATAGCCGGCGGTTATGTGGTTCCGGGTAATGCGGAAGAGAGTCTTTTTTATAAACGAATAATCGGTGATCCGGACATAAGAGGGGGGAGGACCATGCCACCGGGAGAAAAACTTCCTGACGCTGAAATTGAACTTATAAAACAATGGATCAAGCAAGGGGCTCAAAATAACTGATTAACTATTTAAAAAGGAAAACAATGGTACGTTTTATTCGAATTCGACAATTACTGACTACCTCGATGCTGCTTTTATTGGCGCTACTCGTTGTATTATGTCAAAAAGTTGAAGCGGTACAAAGCACCGAGCGAATACCGGTCAGACCCACTTTTGAAAGTGCCTATCTGATAAACGGTCAAACAGTGACCATGCACTCTGCAAGAACACTCGAATTTGCGATACAGCATCGATTCGGCAAGGTGAACAGTGGAACATTTGATCTTTTGGGTTTATATGCTCATGCCAACGATATCCGCATGGGACTCAACTACTATGCAACCGACCGGATCCAAATCGGTATCGGTACAACCAAGAGTCAGATGCTTCAAGATCTCAACTGGAGATGGTTATTGTTGCAACAAAGCAGGGATAATGTTATTCCGGTCAGTGTTCTGTACGCAGGTAATTCGGCTATCAGCACCCGGGACGCACCGACTGTGTATCCCGACCTAAGCAATCGGTTATCCTATTATCATGAGCTGATGGTTGCCAGAAGATTCAATGAACAGTTCTCACTGCAGTTGTCGGGAAGTTTGGCGCATTTCAATATTGTTGAGGAAGGACAGGAGAACACTAATTTTTCCCTGGCTGCCAGAAGCAGATATGCCTTGACCTATGCACTCTCAGCATTACTCGAGTATGAGCATCCATTAACAACCCATGAGAATACCTCACCCAGGCCCAATCTGGGTTTTGGTCTTGAATATGCTACACGCGGTCATCAGTTTCAGATATTTATGTCAAACTTTGACACGCTTATGCCCCAACGAAATTTGTTGGTTCATACCAATCAGATTGCAGAATTCGATTTTCTGATCGGCTTCAACATAATAAGAAGATGGAACCTTTAAAAAGCTGAGAGTAATATGCCAAAAAATGATGGAAAGCATAATTCCCGCCGGGATTTTCTGAAAACGGGCCTGACCGGCATGGCTGCTCTGGGTTCGGGTGTGTTTCTGCATGCTTGCAATAAACAAGACGAGGATGGCGATCAAACAATAAAACTTCTTTCTCCGGAGGGGGAAGTTGTTGAAGTAAAACGTTCTGAAGTCAAATATGTACCCGATCTCGAAGCGCTGGATAAAAATGTAAGGGAAGGGGTGCCGGGACGCCGTTTTGTGATGGTTATTAATCTGCGCAGGTGCAGAAATGCCCTGCGTTGCCAGGAAGCTTGTGCAGAAATGCACGGTCTTGCATCTCACAGAAGCTATATCAATGTATTGAAGATGCAGGATGCGGAAACTACCTATCCCTATTGGATGCCTCAACCCTGTTATCATTGTGATGATCCCCCGTGCGTGAAAGTTTGTCCGACCGGTGCTACCTTCAAGCGAACGGACGGTGTCGTAGCTATCGATACCGTCCGATGCATAGGTTGCCGCTTTTGCACGGTCGCCTGCCCCTATTCGGCCCGACAATTTGTCTGGGGGACGGAAGATTTAAAACTGACCCGGGAAGATTTGGAACGAAGCGATGAACCGAGCGGTGAATTGGATATTGTAACCCATCAGACCTGCTCCACACGAAGAGTGGGTACCGTTGAAAAGTGCGACTTCTGCCCGGCAAAAGCAGCCAAAGGCGAACTACCTGATTGTGTGACCGCTTGTCCGAACGGGGTGATCTACTACGGGGACGAAAACGAAGATGCTGTTTCAAACGGACAGGAAACGGTTCGCCTGAGTACCCTGCTCAGAGAGAATGCTGCATACCGATATAAAGAATATCTCGGGACCAAGCCAAGGGTGTATTATATCCCTCCGGTTAACAGAAGATTTCCTTTTGAAGAAACTTTAAACAACGAGACAACATGAATCAAATACTTGCCGTTGCTGTCTTTCTAATTTTTTCCGGCTTCAGCTCAGATACTGTTGGTGCCGGCCGGTTATTACAACCGGTTGATCTTGGACACGGAAACGAACCGGCAAATCATCCTTCCGGTTTAACGATTCAAGCTTTTGTTGAAGATGGCAAAAAATATGTTAATGCCACGTTGAAGGAAAGAACCGAAAACGGAGAAATGATTCCGGTCGAAGGAGAAGAAATCCTCTTTGAAGTGGAGCGTATGTTCGGATTGTTACCGGTTTCCGAGTTTACTTTTACAGATGAACGGGGTGAGGTAAAAGTTCAATACCCGGATGATATACCCGGTGACGAAGAGGGAAATATAATCATTGTAGTACGACTGGATGAACATGCAGAATACGAACATATAGAAATTCGAGATACTCTCGCCTGGGGAATACCACTCAGTGAACATATCTCTGCCGAAGCACAAAATTTCTGGATGAGTGAAAAACTGCCGTTTTTTCCCGCATTGATCTATTGGGGGAGTATGTTTGCCGTGTTGGGAATCATTGTTTATGGAATTTTATACCTGTTTAAAATCAATGATTCATTGTCAGAAACCTGAATGAATATAGCAATTGGATCACATAATGAATGCAAAAGTTATTAACGAATTGATCGACCTACCCAATAAATTGAGAGGTACCTATTACTGGGGAGGGGTTACCATATTAAGCATCCTTGTGCTGGCAGGCATTGGTGCCTGGGTATTTCAGCTTATTTACGGACTTAGTATCACGGGGCTGAATGAACCCATTTTTTGGGGTATATACATCATCAATTTCGTGTTTTTTATCGGTATTTCACACGCGGGTACCTTGATCTCTGCCATTCTGCGTTTAAGTCGGGCCGAATGGCGCCGACCCGTAACACGTATGGCGGAAGCCATTACCGTCTTTGCCCTCTTTATAGGAGCTTCCATGATTATTGTCGATATGGGAAGACCTGACCGGCTATTAAATGTCTTTTCATATGGACGTATCCAATCTCCTTTGATGTGGGATCTTCTTAGTGTGACAGCTTATCTGTTTGCCTCTATCGTATATCTCTATATACCCCTGATCCCTGATCTTGCTTATATGAGAGACCGTGTGCAAAACAGAGGGGTTTTATATCGATTCTATAATAACCTCGCATTAAACTGGCAAGGGACCGAATTGCAGAAAAAGCGGTTGGATAAGGCCGTAAAAGTCAGCGCCATTATGATTATACCGCTGGCGATATCCGTTCATACGGTGGTTTCTTATGTCTTTGCCGTAACGGTACAACCCATGTGGCATTCAACCATATTTGGCCCTTATTTCGTAATTGGAGCCATATTTTCAGGTATTGCCGTTCTTTTAATCGTCATGGTTATCGTCCGCAAGGCACTGCAGTTGGAAAAAATCCTGAAAGAAATTCATTTCAAATACCTTTCATATCTGCTGCTTCTGATGTTCGGCTTGTGGTTCTATGGTACATTGGGAGAACATGTCATTACGGGTTATGGCAATAAACCTGATGAGATGAAAGTGGTCATCTCAAAAATTTTCGGTGAACACAGCTGGGCGTTCACAGGTATGTTTGCCACCATGTTTCTCGCATTTTTCATCATGACACCCGGGGATAGCTTCATGCGAGCCTTTCGTCTTCCTACCATGGAAATCCATCCTTCTGTTGCATTTTTTCTTGCATTGTTCGGCTGGGGCGGCTGGTTTGCAGTGATTCAAATGAACGGACTTACTTCCATCGTTTCTATTCTGACCGGTGTCATTTACTTTTTCGTGGTGTTTCTTGTCATTGTTCCAACACTTAGAAAGGACTGGTTCCGTGTAGCACTGTATTCCGGTATTTTTGTAACCATTGGAATGTGGCTGGAACGATTTACAATTGTACTCCCCACTTTATCAAGACCCAGAATAGAAGCATTGGGATGGGGCTTTTATACCCCCACTTTTGTGGAAATTGTCATTACGGTAGCCGGTTTTAGTGCATTGGCGCTGTTCTTTATGATTTTTGCCAAACTATTTCCGCTTGTTTCAGCATGGGAGGTGGAAGAAGGTGCGGAAGCCGTAGAGCAGGTGAAACAAAATGTAAGAGAATATCTACCGGAAGAGTGATCGGATGTGAGGCATTCTATAATCCGATATCAATCCGGCACAAATAAAGATGGAAGTCAATATGGAACATCAAAAAGTAAAAAATTACATCAGCCCGGTCATTTTTACAGTTACTGTTGCAATGGCAGTATTAATCACCCATTTATTTATCCGGGCAGCTGCCGGAACAGGTGTATATGAACCTGGTATAATGTCCGCATCGCTATTGATATTTCTGGGCATTTTTTTCGGAGCTGTTTGGTGTACAATACTATATATCGGATATCAACTACAAAAAATTTCTAATAATGAATAAAGTATCCATGGCTGATATATTAGATATATCCATATGTTTGTCACATGGATTATCTTTGTTATCAAATACAATATAAAATAACACATACATGATATACACATAGCTATAATATTGAATTTTAATATCAACCCAAATCTTTGAATTATGAAACAACACCAGAATAAAACCTTTTACACTTCCATGTTGGTAGCAATATTGCTAATCATGACCGGCATCACGATTTCAGGTATTGACGGGGGAGCTGATGAGTGGGAAGTACCGAACCGGTTTAAACATATGGAAAATCCTGTGGAAGCGGATAATCAAAGTGCCAGAATAGGCCGCTCATTGTACCGCAGAAACTGCAGTGATTGTCATGGATCTGCAGGGGCAGGTGACGGACCGGAAGCGGCAGACCTGGAGACCCCTCTTAGAGACTTTGGTTCTGAAGAAGTACAAAATCAAACGGATGGTGAACTGTTCTATAAAACCAGTGAAGGCAGAGATGAGATGCCGGGATTCAAAGCGGATCTGTTCGATGAGGATATCTGGCATATCGTCAACTATATAAGGACTCTGAAAAAAGATTAGTTTAGCTTCAAAATCTTTCAGGTATAAATGGTTGTGATCATGTTTAGTAACAGGAGAAATTATGATAAGTTCAAATGTGTTTTGGCGAACCGTCATTGCCGGGCTAATTGCAACATTTGTAATGACGATGATTGGATTTGTTCAAGCGGGATTGGGACTTCCTCCTATAGATATCGGACATCTGCTGAAGGAAAGTTTTAATCATGCACATCAATTCGAATCCTATTCCATATTCTGGGGCAATGCGGCCTATAATATTATAGGAGTCATATTGGCTCTGATTTGGGTAGTTTTTTTGCATCATCGAATACCCGGTAACTGGCTTGTAAAAGGTTTGATTTACGGTGTGATTATTTCAATAGTGGCCGGCGTGGTTGTCTCACCTCTTGTCTCTCTTGCAGCAGGAGAACCGTTCGGGGTGTTCTATTTCAAAACCTGGATTCCCGGTCTGATATTACTTGCAGGACTGGTTATGCACCTTGGGTACGGTGTCGTACTCATGTTGTGCCTGAAATATGCCGGAGTCAGTGGTATAAATACAGAATCGGTGGTATAAATACAGAATCGTAACAATTCCTGTATATTCTATATTTGAATACAGGGTTATCGATCATCGAAAACGAAAAGTCTGAAGGTGACAAGGTTGTCAAAAAATAAAATGGAATAGTCGCCGGTATTTTATAATGAAGCATTACAAATCAACATATAAGCAACTTACGGCTATCGGTATCAATCACTGGAAAGCTCCGGTATCGGTGCGTGAAAAATACCGTTTCACCGATGAAAAACGTGCTGCTTTCTTGAATAAGGTTTCCGAACTGGGTTATACCGATGTCATCCCCCTGTCCACCTGTAATCGCAGCGAAATACTTGCTTTTTGCTGTCAATCCGACGAACTCCGTGATCTGTTCATCCAACAAAATGATGGTACGGCCGAACAGTTTAGTAAATACGGTTTTACATTGTATGACAGACAAGCCGCCGAACATTTTTTCAAAGTGGCGGTTGGGCTGGATGCACAAATTATCGGTGATCTGCAGATCATCAAACAGGTTAAAGAGGCTTACGAATTTTCCCATCGCCACGGGATGGTAGACAGGGTTTTGCATCGCTTTATCCAAAATGTTTTCAAAGCACACAAGCGATCGCGCCGTGAAACCGGACTGGCGACCGGGGCCGCCACTTCGGCCTATGCAGCGGTACAGTATGCCCGCCACCATTTGAAATCCCTTGAAGACAAAAACATTGTGCTGGTTGGTACCGGAAAAATCGGCAAAGTTACCTGTAAAAATCTGATGAGTTTTGGTGCCCGGAATATCACCCTTGTGAATCGCAGTAAACACCGGGCGAAACAGCTTGGTGAGCGGTTTGAGCTTCCGGTTGCAGGTTTAAACGATCTTGGCGAACTCATTGCCGACGCCGATGTTGTTATCGTTGCTACCGGAGCTGATTCTCCCATTATCAATGCGGAAGCCGTTCCGGAGTGTCTGAACGGGAAACCCCGAATATTGCTCGATTTGTCCGTTCCACGCAACATCGACCCGGCTTTGGACGAACATCCCGGCATCAAGGTTGTCAATATGGATATGCTTGAAGACAAAATGGATGAAGCATACCGGAAACGACGGGAATATATTCCGGCTGTGGAGGCTATTATACAGGAAGAATTAGCCGGATTTCAGCATTGGCTGGAGGAACAACAGGTTGTTCCAACTATCAAAGCGTTGGATGCCAAATTGGAGCATATCCGCCGGAACGAGCTGACGCGCTTTCAAAACCGGAATAACGATGTGGATCAGAACAAGGTGGAGCAGCTTACTCGTCGGATTACCCAAAAAATTCTTGCTCATTCGATCAATCATATCAAAGAAAACCGGAATAATCCCGAAAAAGTTACCCGAATGATTGCGTCGATGTTCAAACTTGACAAAGATATTTTGACAGATCCGTAGCATTGTAATTGGGCAGCCCCTTATATACCTTCGTTACTTTAGGGTTTATATGTAATTAATTTGGTTCTGTTATGAACCGGAGAAAAATATGTCATCTTCAGGATCATATCATCCGTCACCTTATCCCGGTCTTGTCCGCCCTGTCATATGGACATTGGGTGTTATTGTCGCAATATTTATCGTCTATGAGATTGTGGAACGCTTATGGCTGCAAGAATTGAACAGCCAGACAGTGCATTTGCTCCACTTGTTGAGAGGGCTTTTAACGTCCCTAATTGCAGCCGTGTTGGCTGGATGGTTGATTTTGAAATATTCACCGTCCCTGTTTTCTTCATCAATGGCGACAGTGAGACTGCCGCAGATTGAAAGACCGGCTGACCTGGAACGACTGGATAATTTTAATCGCTGGTTCATCTCGATGAGATGGATAGCGGTGATTGTGGCCTTGATATTGACTTTTCTCACGGTTCTGGTGGCTGAGTGGTTACCGCAGGAAGTTTTTCGTCCTCTTCTTCTGACGATCGGCAGTCTTGTCGTGCTCAACCTGGCTTATGAATTCGTTTTTCGCAAAGGATATTTAAAAGAGCATCTGCTGACGTTCCAGGCCTATACCGACCTGATGATTCTGGTCATATTGCTTCATTTTTCGGGGGGAATTGAAAATCCTCTTTCGCTGCTGATGCTCTTTCATGTGATCATTGCCGGAATTGTTTTAAATAAGCAGCATTGTTATGCTGTAGCTGCATCGGCAAGTGTTTTGCTGACTTTGGTGGCGGCTGGAGAAGCATCGGGAATATTGAATCATTACACGTTGACTATATTCCCCCATGTAATACATGATGGAGAACTGGCACATGCCTCGCATCAACCCTTTTATGTGATCAGTCATGTAGGATTGCTGACGGTAATTTTTTTTCTGACAGCATATTTTGTAACGACACTGGCAGATCGAATCCGTCACAGTGAACAACAGCTGGAAAAATTTGCTGATCATGCTCTCGAGCAACGCCGGCTTATTGAAAAGGCGTTGGAATCGACCTACACAGGCTTATGTGTCTGCAATAATAATGCGGATCCGTATTGGACAAACAAGCG
>SLQC01000323.1 GCA_007131625.1 Balneolales bacterium
ACTGAAAAAAGTCAAGTTTATCTACTTCGATCTGGACGATACGCTGATCGATCACAAAACGGCTCAAAATCGGGCGTTAGTGGATGTTTGGACCCAGTTTGCACCGCTTCAGAAGATCAAACCCGACCGATTTTCAGCGGTGTTTAACCAAGTGAACAACGGATTGTGGGATGCCTACCGGAAGTATGAGATCGACAAATTCACATTAAAACGTCAGCGGTTTGTACTCACACTGAAAGAGCTGCAGATGGAGATGCTCGACTGGAGAGAGGTTGCACAGATATTCAGAGACTGTTATTTCAGGCATTGGGATTGGATAGATGGTGCCCGCGATGGATTTATCACACTCTCCAAAAAAATTCCGGTTGGTGTCATGACCAACGGATTTACGGACACACAAAAACAGAAGTTTGAGTATTTTTCGCTTCATCGCTACTCACAACATCTGGTTATCTCGGAAGAAGTCGGATATTTGAAGCCTGATTCACGTATATTCAAGTATTCGGCAAAAATGGCGGGATGGGAGCCGACACAGTATTTGTACGTCGGTGATAACCATACGTCTGACATCCTTGGCGGCTCGCAAAGTGGATGGAAGACCGCATGGTACAACCGTGATGAAAACAATCCGCCGTCCCGAGTCGCAGATTTCACTTTTCACCATTTTTCGCAACTTGTCAAAGCACTCACCTGATCATTTTATTATCAGCCTAAATACATCATGCCACAACTGAGACACCGGGAGCCCGATATAACCCCGGAATTAGCCCGTGAACACGGCCTTACCGATGACGAATTTGTCAAAATATGTGATTATCTCGGCCGGACCCCCACCTTTACCGAACTCGGCGTCTATTCGGTAATGTGGAGTGAACATTGCTCGTATAAAAACTCCATCGCTGTTTTGAAGACCCTTCCGCGGACCGGTCCCGGGTTGCTGGTTGATGCCGGTGAGGAGAATGCCGGACTGGTTGATATCGGTCACGGACTGGCTTGTGCGTTCAAGATCGAGAGTCACAACCACCCCTCTGCAGTAGAACCCTATCAGGGTGCGGCGACCGGAGTCGGCGGCATCCACCGGGATATATTCACAATGGGCGCACGTCCGATCGCCTCGCTGAATTCACTGCGGTTCGGGTCGATGAGTGAGCCGCGAGTCCGTTATCTGCTCGATGGCGTGGTAAAGGGTATTGCAGATTACGGCAATTCGTTCGGTGTGCCAACCGTCGGAGGGGAGATTTATTTCGATAAGAGTTATGAGGGGAATCCGCTCGTGAATGCGATGAGTGTCGGTATCGTTAAACAGGGAGAAACGGCTTCCGCCATCGCCGAAGGGGTGGGCAATCCCGTACTGATCGTAGGTGCGTCGACTGGACGTGACGGAATTCACGGGGCGACATTCGCATCCGAGGAGATTAGCGAAGCGAGTGAGGCGAAGCGCCCGAGTGTACAGGTAGGAGATCCGTTTACCGAAAAGCTGCTGCTGGAGGCGTCGCTGGAAGCACTCAAAACAGGTGCGATTGTTGGAATACAGGATATGGGAGCGGCCGGCATCAGCTGCTCGAGCTCCGAAATGAGTGCCAAGAGCAAGACCGGCATGCATATCGATCTCGACAAAGTCCCGCTTCGGGAATCCGATATGAGTGCCTACGAGATCCTGCTCTCCGAAAGTCAGGAACGAATGTTGATTGTCGCCGAAAAAGGTCGCGAGCATGAGGTGATGGATGTCTTTGCCAAGTGGGATCTCAATGCTGTCGTTATCGGTGAGGTGATCGATTCCGGTCGGGTGGTGTATCTGCGTGATGGCGAAGTCAAAGCCGATATTCCGGCCGACAGTCTCGTGCTGGGAGGTGGTGCACCGGTCTACATCCGGGAAACCGCGAAACCGGCCTACCTGGAGATTACAGGGACTACCGATCTCTCACCGTACATCGATGTAGAAGATCTGCAGGATACCATGCTTCAGTTATTGAAATCACCGAATATTGCATCCAAAAGATGGGTGTATGAGCAGTATGACCATATGGTTCGGACTAATACGGTGTCCGGTCCGGGCCCGTCGGATGCCGGTGTTGTGCGCATTAAAGGGACTAACAAGGCGCTGGCAGTAGCGACCGATTGCAATGGTCGATATGTCTATTTGAACCCGCGCAAAGGAGGTCAGATTGCGGTGGCTGAAGCCGCACGAAATGTAGTCTGCGCTGGCGGAAGGCCTGTGGCCATTACCAACTGCCTCAACTTTGGAAATCCTTACAAGCCGGAGGTCTACTGGACCTTCAAAGAAGCTGTCGGTGGTATGGGCGATGCCTGTGACATGTTACAAACACCCGTAACCGGCGGGAACGTCAGTTTTTACAATGAAAATCCGATCGGCGCCATTTTTCCAACACCCGTGATCGGAATGCTTGGGTTGATCGAGGATTGTGAAAAACACACCACTCCGGCCGGTTTTCAGTCCGATGGTGATGAGATACTCTATGTGGGGGCATCCCGCAGCGGTATCGATGGCAGTGAATACCTGGCATTTATTCACGGGATAACAGCAGGTGATGCACCGGATATGGATCTCGAATTTGAAAAGCGGCTGCAAAAGGTGGTGCTGGAAGCGATCCGGGACGGAATGGTGGCATCAGCGCATGACTTATCCGACGGCGGACTGGCCGTTGCGCTCATGGAGAAAGCCATATTTTCGGATAAGGGTGCACAGATCCGGCTGGATCTACCCGGTCAGAGTGCGACTGAACAGCTCTTCAGCGAGGCGCAGTCGGGTATTCTTTTGACGGTTAAACCCGCCAATCTGGATGCTCTGCAATTGTTTCTTACCGAACAAGAAATCCCGGTGCATCATTTGGGAACGGTCGGTGGCGACCAACTGATCATCGAAGAGATAGCAGAACTGCCGGTATCACAGCTCAAAGATATCTACGAATGGATCATCCCGGAGGCGGTCAGCCAGGTTCAGCCCTGAAACAACGGTTTCTACAGCCTTGAAACATTGGTATCTACAGTCTGCAGCAACGGCAGATCAAGTTTGCAGCATCAGCAGGTGAAGTGCAACATCGTCAGGTGCAACATGCTGCATTGGTGGGCCAGACAATGATACACACAGGTAATATTCAGCTTTGATGGCCGGCAGTTGCGGAGCTGGTATGCCGAAGAGTTCAACTCTGTAGTGCCGGTGAATCTTCCCTGATTGCAGAGAGTGATTTGCGGATGATAGCCATACCTTCATCGATATGTTCAGGCTGAATGGTCAGCGGGGGACGAAAACGGATCGATCTTGTTCCGCTTGGTAAAATCAACAACCCATTGTCGAACGTCGAATCCAGAAATTGCGCACGGGTTGCGGCATCCGGACAATCGAATGCGCACATCAGGCCCTTGCCGCGGATATTGTCGATGAAATCAAATTCGTCGGTAAGATGACCGAGCTTTTCCAACAGATAGAGACCGATTTGTGCGGCGTTATCGACCAGGTTGTCCTCCTCGATGATTTCAAGATACCGGGTAAAGCGCACCATATCGACCAGATTGCCGCCCCAAGTGGAGTTGATCCGGGAAGAGACATTGAACACATTGGTATCCAGTTCATCGATTCGAGTGCCGACAAGCATTCCGCAAACCTGTGCCTTCTTGCCAAATGCCAGGATATCCGGTTTTACGTAGTGTTCATGAGCCCAGAATTTGCCGGTCAGACCCACCCCGGTCTGGACCTCGTCATAGATCAACAGCGCTTCGTGGCGATCGGCCAGTTCGCGAAGCGCCCGGTGAAACTCCGGCCGGAAGTGGTTGTCACCCCCTTCACCCTGGATTGGCTCCAGAATTATGGCAGCGATATCGTCCTTGTGCTTTTCGAAATAGTGTTCGGCCTGGGCGATTGCCAAAATCTCGCGGGCTTCTACTTCCATGGAGTTCTTTTCATCCATCGGAAACACCATTTTGGGATTGCTGATCCGCGGCCAGTCAAATTTAGGATAATAGGCGATCTTGACCGGCTGGGAGTTGGTCAGCGACATGGTGTAGCCGGTACGGCCGTGAAACGCCTCGTCAAGATGCAGAACACGGTGTCCTTTTTCGGATCGGTAACCTTTCTGAAAATTCTTTTGCACTTTCCAGTCGAAAGCTGTTTTAAGCGCATTTTCCACGGCCAAGCCACCGCCGGCCACAAAAAATGCATGAGGCAGATAGTCGGGAATTCCCACACGAGAAAATGTATCGACGAATTCGGCCAATTCGCACGTGTAAATATCCGAATTGGAAGGGTTGCTCAGGGCAACAATTCCGATTTTTTCACGGAATGAATCGTTTTCGACCATCTTCGGATGGTTCATCCCGAGTGGGTTGGAAGCAAAAAACGTAAAAAAGTCGAGAAATGTACGGTTGCCCTGGGCATCATGAATGTATGGGCCTTTGCTTTTTTGAAGATCAAGGACCAGATTCATACCGTCGGCAAAAATATGTCTCTCGAGCGTGGTCCGCACGTTTTCAGGTTTGATGGAGGGATTGTAAGTCATGAAACAACTTGAGTTAAATATATACGTTAAAAAAGAGTGCAGTATGAAACTACCAAAAACCGGGCAGATGACCAAGTGTTCAACGCAGTCCGTGATTAAAGGATTGCTTGAAACGGGTTTATTTAATTTGACAGTGGGAGAAAATTGCCGTAACTTAGGGATCTTGCTATTGCGGGGTGGAGCAGCTGGTAGCTCGTCGGGCTCATAACCCGAAGGTCGCAGGTTCGAATCCTGCCCCCGCCACTAATGAGGCTTTGTAGGTTGTTGGATGTCAATGACTTGCAAAGCTTTTTTTATGGTGCCAATACATTTTATGGTGCCAATACATTTGAAGTCTACGGGAATCAAATGCAATATATTTCAAGATAATATTTTTAGGTACCATTTCTTATTTGCATAGCAATCTCTGTGTCACAATATCAGAAAGTATTTGCATCCCATCGGTTTGAGCAATATGGATTACATCGGAGAACTTTTTGCTGTCAGGTAATATGTTGAGCAACTGGTTCTCACTTTCCAAAATGTATTGTGGATGGTAGACCACATGCTCTTGTCCGTCAAACAAGGCCACATAGAAGATGCCCGTTTCCACAAGATCCTGGAAAAAGTGGCTGCCATACGACAAGTCGGGCATGAACCCGGCTTCCGCCGATGCCACTTCGCAGATAACCGACATATGACTCAATTCTGTAAAATGGACAGGTATCCCCAACGATGGAGTGGTTGTTCCCCACCTTCCTGGTCCGATGATCATAACCTTTTTCTCTTTGAGTGCCGCATTAATTAATCCGATCTGTCGGGCTACTGCATATTTCTCCTGATCGTTCCGTTCCAGATAGGCTTTTGGATGCACAAAGACCACATATTCAATGGGTAACTGAATATTTCCTCCCATAAAGTGTCCTTTCGTGGAGAAAAAGCAGTCCTGACTATCCTTGAGATTGGGAATTTCAACGGAATGCCCCAGTCCTCGTGTCTGCAATGGGCGGCATTGAACCAGATTCACCTTAAACCGGTTTTTATCTGAAAAATTGGCCGTAAATTCGATATCCACCGGGTATTCATAAACCCGGGACAGCAATGCCAGCATATCTCTCATCAGATGGGGGAACTCACTCTCCTTCAGCAACATTTGAAAATCCAGAACAGAAGGCACTTTTTGTTTCGATGATCCAAGATCACGCATGCGCCGTTCCATGTGATGGTCCCGGGTGGCGAACAGCTTTGTATCGACTTTTATATTCAGTTCGCGGATGTCATGCCATTTTCGGGTGGTAAACGTATTCTCAGACAGGCTGAGCACATCAACATAACGCTGGGAAAACTTTTTCTGGTCATCGACACTCATGAGAGGCAGCCGGGCAGGCTTGTCAAGCGTGACGATTCTTGCGTAATCATTTACGGTACGGTCGACCGCCCTGGTTCCAAGGCCGAATACCAAACGAAGCATCCCGGCATCCATGTCGATATCCTCATCCCATACATACAGATTGGATGAATTGCCCACCCCTGCGATATGCGGAAAGAACAAGTTCTGATAGTTATCGCCTGAGACCCGCTGAACCAATATGGCCATCTGTTCGTCTTTTTCAAACAACCCTCTGTTCATCCGGTAATCCAGAGCATCCCGATTCATGGTACTCGCATAGACTGTTCGTATCGCCTTTTCAAAGGCTTCATAGCGCTGCTCATGTGTGCCCTGATTCGCACAAAAAACACTTTCATATTTCCCTGCAAATGCATTGCCAAAATTATCTTCAAGCAGGGAGCTGGAACGGACAATTATAGGGGATTGACCGAAATATTCCAGAATCTGCACAAACTCCTGCTGTATGTTGGATGGAAATTTGCCATGCAACATTTTTTCCTTCAACTCCGGTGCGTATTTGTAATAACCGGATTTTCTTTTTTGTTTCGTTCTCAGTTTCCACCATCCATTTTGGACGATGTAGGTGTAGAAGATATCAGAGCCCAGATAAAAGGAATCGTGAGGTTCCAAACATGAATGAAAACGCTCGCCACCATCCTGCTCCAGAATTTTTCTGGCAAGCAACATTCCAACGCTTTTGCCTCCGATAAAACCGGTGCCAATCTCCCTTGCTGCAATCGATAACAAATCTTCAAGGGTAAAATATCGATCGCACAGCTCAACCATTCTGGACTCATGCCCTATGAGCATGCTCATCAATTTCTTTTTGGTAGGTTCTTGCTGCTCTGCATCCAGCTTGAGCGCCTGTCGTGCCTCATGAAAGATGACATTCCAGTTATCCAGGCGTTCTTTCCCGCGATGAATACCGGAGAAAAGTTCAGTAGCCTCGGAGCTGGATGTAATGCTGATCGCATCCTCTCCGCGTATCAAATGGGGGAAAAACATGGTGGGGGAGTAGCGTTGCCAAACTTTGAGGGGGTGAATGTAGAATTTATTGTTCACTTCATAGACATCAAGCAGCAGTTGTGTCGTCTCCCTGATTCCGGCAATGCTGCTGTATGTATGTACATTACGCCTGATAGCGAAATAAGCAATCGTGTCCAATTCATACAGATAGGGACAAGTAACCTTGAAAAAGTTGCCAATCATCAAGTCAGAATACCAATGTACTAACAAATCAGTCAGGCAATCAAAGACATAAAAGGTCTTCCTTCCCTCATGCTCCATCAGACTGTGAATGGCACCGGCGAAGCTTTCAAAACCTTTTTCAGGCTCAAGATGATATACTTTGATATCCGGGTTTTCCTCCAGTATCGGAGTATGAAAGCCGAAACGGACATAAACCAGCCGGCGTTGATCTCGCCTGCTTTGCGCCACAAAAGGATTCACCATAGTCCTGTAATCAGATATCGCATCAACCTGCCAGACTACATTATCTCCCAGACGCAATTGGTCAATCGCTCTGTCAAATCCGACAATTCCGGTGCTGACCCTATCGTGTACATTCATGACTGGCACCTCCGTTGCCCTTTGCATTACATGGATTCTTTTTAACGTTGCATTATGTTTGCATTATCGTGAATTGTGATATAAAAATGAAGGGTGGCTATTCCGAACCAAACTGATTATATGACTCAAGCGTGATTTATCTAAAAAAAGTCGCACTCTCAATAGCGTGTAAGGGACTGTGAGCCAGTTGGTTTCAAAAAAGTTGAAAAATTTTCATAACGTGAAGAACCTTCACTCACGTCATCAAAATGATCAGCTGGTTCAAGGAATGGATGTGTATTGTTGTGGTTCAAGTATGGCTTTGATACGAATTTCCTGTTCATCGAAAATCCTTACCAAGAATAAATTGGGAGGCTCTATTTTATAGTCATTGATGTTCAATATCCACTCTGCTTCCAACAGAACTCTGCTGCCCTTATTCTGAAGACATCCTTCCAATACCAGATCACGCGTGACACCGTGAATGGTGAACTGTCCGGATGCGACAACCGTCTGTTTTTCGAAAGAATTATGGTCATAAGCGGGCTCAAAGGTGCCTGTAAAAGTGGCATTTGGATAGCGGTCAACTTTTAGTGTGTTGTACATGTCCTGGTCGCGCTGAGCAATACCGGTTTTCAATGTTTTTAGATCCAGAGAAAACTCAATAACATTATCCTGAAGGTCGATCTTGCCGTTGAGATTGTTTGAACTTCCGTAGAAAACACCGATCGCTCCTATCAACTGGGATGTGAACTCTGCAGAGCCGGAATTGGTAAATAAGTTACCCTGGTGGATATAATTGACAGGCGTTTCATGACTGTAGCTTTCGTGCTCGCTACCATTGCAGGCGGTCAGTAGTAAACTTGTGGTCAAAACAAAAATATTTTTGGACATTTTGTTCATCATGTGTTTTTTACTTCTCAGGTAGTAGTGGGGAAAGTTAGGTAACCAGTTGTAAAAATACTATATATGCTAATAATAGGCGTCATATCACAAATTATTAACTTTTCGTAATTATTTATATTACAGGAAGTTAGGTTTTACCCACTAAAATACAGTTATATATTTCAAAATACCAATTGGGTTAAGAAAAAAGTTTAGTATATTTATTGGAACGCAAATCTATCTGTGCCGATA
>SLQC01000198.1 GCA_007131625.1 Balneolales bacterium
CGGAGATCCCTTATTTCCAGTTTTTGTTTATCAATGACTGCCTTAACGACATCGCCGATCGATATGATACCGACCACATTTTGTTCCTCATCCAACACGGGTAGGTGACGGATTTTTTTTCCCGACATAATTGTCATACACTCATAAAGATCAAAATCGCCCGTAACACAAAAAACCTGATGGGTCATGATGTCTTTTACCGGTGTACTTCTGGATTGTCGACCTTTCAGTATCACATTGTTGCGATAATCCCTTTCTGATATAATCCCGGACAACCGGCTACCGTTCAACACAAGCAAAGCCCCGATATTCTTATCCGCCATCAATGCTATGGCATCGTAAACCATGGTTTCCTCAGTGACACTAAAAACATCACTGCCTTTCCGGTGTAAGATATCTCTAACTTTCATAAAAAAACTCCTTATTCGGTATTTAAACTAATTCGATCCTGTCGTCTACAACTGGCTTCCACTGATAAGTAAAAGAATTTTCAATCATTTACAAACCATTCTCGAAAAAACCGAATGAAATCATCTGTTATTTCGGACCTGGCTCCGCAAAACGGGCCATCCAGTTGCGTACTTCGTCATACCATTTCAATGAATTGTTAGGTTTCAGTATCCAGTGGTTTTCGTCGGGAAAATAGATTAACCGGGATTCGATACCGCGATGTTGCAACGTTCGGAAAAGTTCAAAAGACTGTCCGACCGGCACGCGGTAATCCAGTTGTCCGTGTATGATCAATGCGGGTGTATCAAAATTTTCTGCAAAGTAGTGTGGAGAGATTTGATCGTAGATATCGTGTTCCCAATATTCACCATAACGGGTCAAATGAACGGCAAAATCTGCCCCCATTTGGGAGTACATATTATATACCGGAGCATGTATCAGCAGAGAATTGAATGGATGTTCTTTGCCAAGCAGGATACTGGAAAGGTAGCCCCCGTAGCTCCCACCGCCGGCAACCATGCGATCGGTATCGATCCATGGTTGCTCTGCAAACCAGTCGGCAGCTTTGCGGGTGTCGGTGTATGGTTTTGTAATCCAGTCCGGATTGATCGCATCGGTGAATTCCAGGCCAAATCCAGATGACCCGTGAAAATTGTGCCAAGCTGTGACATATCCCCAGGATGCAAAGGTTTGCGCGTTCCACCGAAAATGAAAACCGTCAGTAATGCCACTGTGCGGACCGCCATGTATCAGCAGAAACAATGGATACTCCTTGCTTTCATCGAATCCGGGGGGATAATGCACCCACATCTGAATTTCCTGACCACCGTACCCTGCGTATGTCACCGACTCATAAGTTCCCAGCTCTACATCTTCCAAAATATCATCATTGAATGAATCGATTCGTTTCGTACTGCCGTCGATGGGATTTATTACTACTACTTGTGGCGGATAGGTAAAACTTTGGTTCAAACCGACAATTATCCCCGAATCAGAGACATGTAATGACATGAAGTCGGTAGCATCTGTCACTGCACGCGGTTCACATGTGGCGACGTCAATATGGTACACACGACGAGTTCCAGCATCGTCAATAGCTCCATATAAGCCCGATCCATCGGGAAGCCATACCAGTCCGTCAGCCGAGCGATCCCAGTCAGTTGTTATCTCCCGATGAAAATCTGTATCAACATTGTACATTACCAGACGACGGGTATCAGCATAAAAGCCCTTGATATGCTGACGATTAAACGCAATCGATTTACCGTCCGGGCTGAATATCGGATTGCTGTCAGGTGCGTCATTCTCTTTTGTGATATTTTTCGCTTCGTTGTTACCGGGCACAACAAGATAAATATCCATTTTGGGATTGGTATCGTCCCGGTTGGTGTCACTCACAAAAGCGACCAGCGATTCATCGAGGCTGACATCATAGCTGCCAACTCCCTGGGTGGAGCGAGAAAGCTCACGCCCACTCGGCAGTGTTATCGGCTCCACATCCCCACCGCCAGCGGGTATCCGGTAAAGATGTGACTGTCGTTCTTCATCCAGCCAGTGATCCCAATGGCTGTACGGAAGTGTGTTCCAGATTCTTGCGGATATATGGGAAGCATCCTGCCGGTCGATCTCCTCTTTCATCTCCTCCCAACACTTCTCCGGCCAGACGCGGGTTATGAAATAAATGTGATCCCCCAGCCATTTCGGAGCACTTACACCGGTTGGAATGTCAGTCAGTCGCATCGCTTCGCCCGGTTTTGTGATGGGAAGGATATAGAGCTGGGCGGCATCGTCATCATCCCGCTGACTCACAAATGCCAGTTTGGAGCCATCGGGGCTGAATACCGGTTGCCCGTCGGCCGAGCCGTGCCGGGTAAGGGGACGCTCGAGCGATCTGTCCGATGCAAAAAGCCAGAGATCCGTAAGGCTTTTGTCATCGTCGATCTCATACCGTGTAACCGGGGCAACCACCCATTTGCCGTCCGGAGATACCACCGGACCGCCGATCCTTTTCATTTTCCAGAGCACTTCGGCAGAGAGGAGATTATTGCCCTTATTCTCTGTTCCGACAGGGTGAACTGTCGATTTGGAAGAATATGTATCGGGAGCATGAACGGCTGATACAGCAGACATTTCAGTTGTTCCGGCATTCGACAAAGCACATGCCGTGCCAATAAATGTTACCAGAGAGAAGGGTACTATAAGGGATATAAATAGTGGATATTTCATAATTTCAATTAATTAATAATTGTATTGAATTCAATAAACCGCCGGTACCCAAGCGAAGATATTTGTGAAACATTTCAACCAGCTGGAAAAATATCTTGCAGCTTAAGCCAGCGGCTTCAGAATCGATAATTCAGTAACGTCAACCTGTTGCCCGCTCATAATCTTACCTTTAGCAGTTCATCTTCCGGTTGTATAATAAAAAATTTGCCCGGTCATTATGATGAATCTATCGCTTTTCCATAAAAAATTCATTGGGAAATAAGCGAATCATGAATAAATATTACAAATGGCACAGAGTCTGCTGTTTCCCACAAGCCGGGTGTTCCCTGATCGTACCGGAAGTGATCGGCTGGCCGGTGACCGACATAGAAAGAAATACATAGTTCAGATCGGAACCACTCCCCTGAAAATCTTGTTAGAAGGTTGAACTTGCAGATCATTTTATATATTATTGCATGTTTTTTTAAGATGTATAAGCTGAATTTTCGGCTGCAGCAACTTGATATTGACAGTTCAAAACTGCTTTTTTCAACAAAAAATCAACAATCAACTTCATTGACATGGATAATCGAACATTTTACGTGCTACTCGTTCTTTCCTTACAACTGGTATTTTTTGGTTGTACTCCTTCCGAGCCAACCGAAACTGAACCAGCGAGCGAAGAGCTAGAAAGCAATGTATCATCAAGTCAGTACACCGATATGAGAGTTACCAAAGTTGTCGGAGGACTGGAAAATCCCTGGGCTGTTGCATTTCTTCCTGATGGTCGTAAACTGATAACAGAGCGGCCAGGCCGGCTGAAAATCATCGAAAACGGATCTATTCATGAAGTTTCCGGATTGCCCGATATACACGCCCAGAACCAGGGCGGACTGATGGAAATTTCGATCCACCCTGATTATGAATCCAACGGGTGGATCTATATCACTCATTCCAAACCAAACGACGATAATGAGACGGCAACTGCACTTATTCGTGCACAACTGGAAGATTACGCGCTCTCCAATGTCGAAGAGCTATTTGTTCAGAATCGATATTCAGGTCCGGGCCGTCACTATGGGTCAAGGCTTGCCTGGACACTCGACGGTAAATTGCTCATGAGCGTCGGTGACCGTGGCTCCGATCCGCCCCGCGCTCAGGATCTCAGCGATCATGCAGGCACATTATTGCGCTTAAACGATGACGGCAGTGTGCCGGAAGATAATCCGTTTGTCGGCGACAACAGTGCACTCGATGAGATTTATTCTTATGGACATCGCAATATTCAGGGCTTGATCGTACATCCGGAAACCGGTGAAATCTGGGCAACCGAACATGGTCCGCGTGGTGGTGACGAACTGAACCAGATCAATCCCGGTGAAAATTACGGTTGGCCGGTCGTAACCCGCGGACTCGCCTACGGAAATCAGGATTATTTTGCACACGCAGAAGCCCGTGGCAGAGAGGGCATGGTCGATCCGATATATGAGTTCCTTCCGACCCATGCCCCGTCCGGCCTCGCTCTGGTTACCAGTGACAATTTTGCATCCCAATGGGTAAACAACCTTCTTGCCGGAGGCCTTCGAAGCGAACGCATCCGACGGCTGGTAATACATGACTACGAAGTTTATCACGACGAAGAATTGCTTCTAAAAGAAATCGGCCGTATCCGCGATGTCCGTATCGGTCCGGACGATAACATTTATGTATTGACCGACCACTCCGACGGTGCTTTATACCGGGTGGAACCCGAATGATTAAAAAATCTCGTTAATTTGCAACTAGCCAGGATGGAACGGGAAATCCTGACCCCGTTCCATCAAGCCGGCATGCTACGCTTACGGAAAGAAAAGCGATTATTGACCCAAAGGGCCAGGATCATAATCGCAGCACCCAGCACCAGGCGCAGCAAATCGGCGTCCCGGTTCCATATCAGCAAATTGACAAGCAGTCCGGCAGGAATGAGTGCGTTGTTCATCACAGCGAGGGTACCGGCATCAACTAACGTAGCACCACGATTCCAGAAAAAAAGTCCGATCGCTGAAGCTCCGAATCCAAGCCAGAGGAGCACGCCCCATTGCAATACGGTTTTTGGCAGCATGGACGTATCCGCGAAGAACAGAAAACTGGGAACTGTGATAATCAGTGCTCCGATAAAAAAGTATCCAAAGAACCGCAAATGGGAGATGTCAGCAGGATACCAGTTCACCAGGTTTTTATACCCGACCTGACCGGCTGCAAAAGATGCATTTGCCAGCTGCAGAAGTAAAAAGCCCGTTATGTAATCTCCGGTGACGCCATCATACCGGATCACTCCTGCACCCACCACCGCCAGGAAAGCAGCCATCAATGCCATGGGAGAGAATCGCCGATTTAGCGCATCGTCAAACAGCGTAACAAAAACCGGGGTCATGATAGTGAAAAGAAGCACTTCGGGAGCAGTCAGAAACTGAAACGACCGGTAGAGACACAAATAGGTCACACCGAACTGTAAGGCACCGACGATCACCGTGCCGATAATCAATTCATTGCGAACCCCCCGCCATTTTGTGATAGGCAGAAATATCAGTCCGGCAAAAACGACCCGCGACAACACGGCAAAATCGTTATCCACTTGCCCGGCAAGATATTCATCAATGAGGCTAAATGAAAAAGCCCACAAGATGGTTACAAAAATCAGATACGGCATAGCCTGTAATCAGAAGCGATCAAAAAATGTAACTGATAATGACAATTTCGCGAATCCAAACAAGTATGGATCCCGTCCCCTGCTCCCATACTTTGATTCCCAGATTAATAATTCAGGATTTTTATTCTCAAATTTATCCTAAAGCCACCTCGGTGTCCTATCGGCATAATCCTTGTAATCCTCTCCAAATCCAGCGCACAATTCACGCTCTTCCGGGATAATCTGAAGCCGGGTCATATAAGCATAGTAGGCAGGCATGAGCATCAGAGCGAGCAGGTCCGACAGAAATATTCCCCAGCTGATCAAAATCAGAGACAGAGCGAGATACATCGGATTTCGGGTGTGCTTAAAGGGGCCTGTTGTCACGAGTTGAGACGACTTGGTGGAATTATTCGGATGCACAGTGATTTTCACCTGATTTAGCAGATAGAAACTGTATGTTCCAGTAATGATTGCTGTACCCATAAGAAAAACCGTAAGGGCCAGGCGAAACGGGATAATGACATCAAATACGGGAAAACGGGTTGCTATCAACCACATTACTAAAGCAAATACTCCGAATACCACAACAGGTGGAATCCGGAGTTCCAGAAAGCGGGTGACGGGACCGGAATCGGTTTCTGACAACATACCTGTATACATTTATTTTGTGTGAACGGTAAAAGATACAGGAATCCACGTTAAACCGAACCGTTGAATTTTGGAAAATATGACGCATCCGAATATCGGTGCATGACTCTGAAATCAAAGCAAAATGCCAAAATCCGAATGAATTCAATTGCGCATAGCCATGACTCTGTTATGTGTGGGAATATAGGCTACGTACTTTAGATCACTATAGAGCCATTCATTATAGAGCGCATTCACTAAAGAGCCCATTTTTTCCGCTGTTCCCTCATAAGCATGCTGTTGGCTTCAGTATCTGCAAGAAATTGCTCTGTCTCTGGATTCCACCGCAAGGGGCGATTCAATTCATAAGCCAGGTTGCCTAAAATACAAACCGTGGCTGTACGATGACCCGTTTCTGCATTACAAATCGGATCCTTGCGACTTCGGATTGCATTCAACCAGTCAGTATAATGATTCTCACTCTTATATACCCGGTTTTCATTTTCACTAATCACCACATCCTTAAGGTGCTCAGGTGTAGTTTCCAAATGGCCGCGTGCAACATCGACAATACCTTCCGATCCTATAAAGCGCACAATATTACCAAATTCGTTACTGAAATTTTCATGAGTCATCGAAAGACCATTTTCATACTGATAGGTAAGATACTGGTAGTCCTCTCCATTGGGTGGTGTGATCTTTACGGGACCGCTCATGTCCATATCCAATGCCCATTGTGCAATATCAAACATGTGCGTACCCCAATCCATCATATAACCGCCCCCCAGTCCTTGATAATAACGCCATTCTGCCCAGAAATCATCCCCGGGTTCGGGGACCAGCTTTCTGTTATAGTGAAAGTATGGATTCGGTCCAAGCCAGAAGTCCCAGTCCAAGCCTTTCGGAACAGGTTCAGCGGGCAGATCGTAGGGCTCCGGCGGACCACCCACCTTCACTTTAATGGTTTGAAGTTCCCCAATATAGCCGTTTCGGACCAGTTCCACGGCATGACGAAACTCATGCCATGAACGTTGCATGCTACCGGTTTGAAAAATCCTTTGATGTTCCTGCGATGCCTGTACCATTGCCCTACCTTCTTTTATACTCAAAGCAAGTGGTTTTTCACAATAGATGTCCTTGCCGGCCTCAGCTGCACGTACGGCTTGTATGGCATGCCAGTGATCAGGTGTGGAAATGACTACGCCGTCCAGGTCCTGTCGATCCAGTAATTCCCTGAAATCCTTGTAAGCTGCGCATTCGGCAACCGAAGCATTTGTTTTACCTGCCTGTTCGTAATGATAGGCATGAAAACGTTTTAGAAAGAAATGGAGATTGGTTTGATGTACATCGCATGCGGCGACAATATTTACTTGACCGGATTCCAAAAAGCGGTTCTGTAAGGAGCGAGAAATTCTACCGGTGCCTATAAATCCAAGTTGGATTTTGTCACTGGGTGCAGTGTATTTGCCGCTCCCCAAAACATGACGCGGAATTATCATTATCGATGATGCCAAAGCAGTGTTTTTAAGAAACTGCCGACGTGTAATGTTATGTGACATTGATGATTACCCTGATAGTTTAATATGAAAGAGTTTCGCAGATGGATTTCTAATAATTCAATATTGTTATTGGTGCCTGTCCTCAAAAACCGGGATCCGGAGACTCTGAATCTCGTTAGGGAAATTTTGGGGCACTACTTGCGTGACGTTTCCAGTTGCTGCCCATTCAGCACCTCTCTGAAGAGTTGCAATAAATCCCGCGGACTCTATCGAAGTGAAAAAATTGTCACCTGTATGTCCCAAAGTCGTATGAAAAACACGTCCTTCACCATACCGGATGGTCATTAAAATTGGTTCATTCCGACCAGTGCCACCCTTTTCCAAAGAAGAATAAGAATAAGCCAGCACCTCCAGGTTCTTAGCAGGACCCCTAAGCTCGCCATAGAGTTCATCTTCCGTTTGAAGCCACTTTTCGGGCAATCCTTTCAAGATGGGATGATCGGGATTATGCGCCTCAACCAGAAATTCATGCCTGGGTCCATGTGATCCTCCTACTCCGGGAGTGTCGTAGTCCCAAACAACCTCACCCTCTTGCACGTAGACATACGGACCGGATTCTTCATTGCGTCCACTCCACCCTCCCAAGCCGATTATTTCATTGAATTCGACCCAATTTGGAAAGGCGTTATTCGAGGAATGATATACCACAACACCGCCACCATTTTGTACGTACTCTACAAAATTATTTTGGGTCTGAACCGGCCAGAGATCGCCATTGTAGTCTAAAACAACTACATCGTACGGGCTAAAGTCAACAATAAATTCAGACATATCCTCTCCAGACGACGGTGAAACAATGATTTCTACAATGAATATCCCTGATTTTTCCAGAATCTTTTTCAGATAAATATGGCTCTCCTGCCAGTTGTGATTATTTTGTCCCGTAAGTATCAAGGCTTCCAGTTCAGGCTGCTTTTGTGAACAGGATAAATTCGCCAATGCCACGGAAAAAAAAGTAAGAATGGTAATGATAAATA
>SLQC01000127.1 GCA_007131625.1 Balneolales bacterium
GAAGTCGGCTGGCTTCTGGAGACCAATATGGAAATTCTCAGAGTGGTGGAACGCGTGGGTGCTTATAAAGAAAAAACCTATCGAATGTACGGCCGGGATATCTGATTTGCCGGATCGCTATCGGAATGGATGCTGCCGGTAATTGATTAAAAAGCTGTAAATATAAAATAATTAGTTTCATGTGTCTATGTAAACAATTGGTGTGGTGCGGGAATCATTTGTAAAAGTTTGGTTTTTTGCCTTATTTACATCGTCCGATCGTGTGCGAGTATTACTCCCTGTTTATTGAAAAAATTCTGACCTATGACTGTTAAAACGTCTGCTAAGCTACCCTCACTGGTACAACATAATTCAGATTTCAGGATCGCTTCCACTCCCATATCTTCGTTTACCAGTAAGGAGCTGCTTGATGTGTATCGCAATATGCTTCTGGTACGCCGTCTAGATGAAAAAATGCTTATCCTGCTCAAACAAGGGCGTGGACATTTTCACGTCGGCAGTTCCGGTCACGAAGCAGTTCAATTGGCATCGGCTATGGTGATGGAGAAAAAAAAAGACTGGGCTGTTCCCTACTATCGTGATCTCGCTTTTTCTATCGGATTCGGACTCACTTCGCGTGACATTCTTTCTGCGCATCTCAGCAAGATGACCGACTATTCCGCCGGTCGGCAAATGCCTTCACATTTCAACAGCAGAGAACACCATATCGTATCGGTTTCCAGTTCCATTGGCGCCCAGTTTCTACCTGGCCTCGGTATTGCACAGGCTTCACAGTTGCTGAAGAGGGATGAGGTCACCTATATCTCAACCGGTGAGGGAGGAACCTCACAGGGAGTTTTTTTTGAACTGTTGAACTGGGCGACCAGGTGCAAAGCACCGCTTGTCATTGTGATTCAGGATAATAAGTACGCAATCAGTGTGCCGGTCGACGAACAGACCAGCAATAAAAGCATATCGAAGACAGTAAGCGGTTTTGAGAATCTGGAGATCTATGAAGTGGACGGAACTGATTTCTTCAATGCACACAATGCGCTTCGCAAAGCGACAGACAGAGCCCGAAATGGTGAAGGTCCGTCGATAGTTCATGCACATGTTGTCCGTCTGCTTCCGCATTCTTCGTCAGACGATCAGAATAAATACCGGGATGCTGAAGACCTGAAAAATGACAAACGTCATGATCCGATCGAAAAAATGCGTTATCATTTGCTGGCTGCTGATATCGCCGAAGAAGCGGAGCTGGATCAGCTCAGGAAAGATGTGCTTCAACAGGTAGAGAAAGACACCGAGTGGTGTTTCAAACAGGAGGATCCCAAATCCGAAAATGCACTGCTGTATGTTTTATCGGAGGATCCGCCCGAGCTGGAGTATGAGAAAACTGAGCCATCCGGTGAGAACATAGTTATGGTTGACGCCATCAATCACGCTATGGCTGAAGAGATGGAGCGAAATGACAAGGTATTGGTATTCGGACAGGATGTCGGTGGCGGAAAGGGTGGAGTGTTTACTGCTACTAGAGGTCTGACCGAGCGGTTCGGTAAAGAGCGCTGTTACAATTCGCCACTTTCGGAGGCATCGATTCTGGGTACAGCGTGTGGTTTGGCCATCCAGGGATTCAAACCGGTTGCTGAAATCCAGTTTGGCGACTACATCTGGCCGGGAATGGAGATAATCAAAAATCAGATCGACTCGTTGCGATATCGCTCATACAATCAGTTCAGTTCGCCGATGGTGATACGTATACCGATTGGCGGCTATATTCACGGCGGGCTTTGCCACAGTCAGAATATCGAGTCTACATTCGCACATTTCCCCGGTTTTATGGTCGTTATGCCGAGCAATGCCGCGGATGCCAAAGGAATGCTCAAAACTGCCATCCGCAGTGATGATCCAATCCTTTTCCTGGAACACAAAGCACTTTACCGGCAGGGTTTTGCGCGCCGACCCGAGCCGGATGAGGAGTACCTGGTGCCGCTCGGAAAATCATCAGTTGTCAGGAAAGGGTCTGACATCACCGTAGTTACCTACGGAGCGATGGTCCAGAAAGCACTGAATGCGGCAAAAAATTACGCGTCCAAAGGTATCGAGCTGGAAGTAATTGATATCCGCACAATGCTGCCACTAGACTCGGAAACTATTTTACAGTCTGTTGAAAAAACCAACAGAGTGCTGGTTCTGCATGAAGATTATGAGTTTATGGGGATGGGAGCGGAAATCGCTGCGCAGATTGCAGACAAGGCATTTCACGCTCTGGATTCTCCAGTAAAACGAGTAGCAGCCAAATTTTCTCCAATTCCATATGCTTCACAGCTCGAGGATTTTGTATTACCTAATGACAACGACATTGAGAAGGTTTTACAGGAGCTGATTCATTATTAATTCATGTGTTTAACATATATTAATTCATATAAGCACATGGAGTATAAGTGACATTAACATTCGCTTTTGTGTCAGAGGTTGCTGTCAGCGATGTTCCATGTTTCCGATGCGCTGTAACAGAAACTCAGACATTTGTAAACAATATACCAAAACATTTTAGGACCATGACAAAATATCGAATTGAGAAAGACTCCATGGGTGAAATAAAAGTACCACAGGATGCTTTTTACGCCGCTCAGACCCAACGGGCCAAAGAAAATTTTCCCATCAGTGATTTACGGTTCGACCGGGCTTTTATTCAGGCTCTTGGCTTTGTGAAACAGGCCTGTGCTCTGGTAAACGACGATCTTGGTTTACTGCCCGACAAGGTGGCCAAATACATCGTCAAGGCGACTCAGAAAATGATCGATGGAGAATTGGATGATCATTTCGTTGTGGATGTATTCCAGACCGGATCCGGCACCTCCACTAACATGAACGCCAATGAGGTAATCGCTAATCGGGCTAATTTTATGGCCAAGCAGGACGGTGTTGATGTAAAAATCCATCCCAACGACCATGTAAATTTCGGACAGAGCTCCAATGACGTGTTTCCGACGGTTATACGAGTATCGGCACTTTTGGCTGTAAAACAGCAGCTGTTGCCTGCGATGGATCACCTTCGGACTGCTTTTCATAAGAAGGGGCAGGAGTATGTGGATGTGGTCAAGACCGGCCGGACCCATCTTATGGATGCCATGCCGCTGACTATTGCTCAGCAGTTTGGCGGATATGAGCGACAGTTGCAACTTGGCATCGAACGACTGAATTCAGCACTTGAACGACTGCGTGAACTGCCCCAGGGCGGTACTGCTATTGGAACCGGTATCAATACCCATGAGGAGTTTGGAAAACGGTTTGCGGAGAAAGTTTCCGAGCTGACCGGTGAATCGTTCACCGAAGCAATTGACCACTTTGAAGCTCAGGCAACGATAGATGCTCCGGTGGAAACTAGTGGACAGCTTAAAACCATCGCAGTGAGTATGCTCAAGATGGCCAATGACCTGCGCTGGATGAATTCCGGTCCCAACAGCGGACTCGGTGAAGTGCAGCTCAAGGCTCTTCAACCGGGATCGTCCATCATGCCTGGCAAGGTGAATCCCGTCATCGAAGAATCGGTTGCCATGGTCTGTGCCCAGGTGATTGGCAATGATGCAACCATCACTATCGGTGGTCAATCCGGAAATTTTGAGTTGAATGTGATGCTGCCGGTGGTCGGGTTTAACCTGAATCAAAGTATCGTACTTCTGGCCAGTGTCGCGCGTAATTTTGCCAATCAGTCGGTTTCCGGACTTATTGTGAGGAAAGATGCCATCGCGGAGAAAATTGGCAAGAATCCGATTCTTGTCACTGCGCTGAACCCCATCATTGGATATGATTTGGCAGCCAAAATAGCTAAAACCGCTTTCGCCGAAGATCGTCCGCTCAAAGAAGTCGCGCTGAAGATGACCGACATGAGCGAAGAGGAGCTTGACAAAGCACTGGACCCAATGAAGATGACCAAAGGCGGCTTTACGGAATGATTAGATGCTTCATTTCTGCGTTCCCTAACACTGGATACTCCTGATCATCAGCCATCTTTCATTCAAGGCAACCGCTGTTAATTCTGCCAATCTCCATATTTGGCATACTTCAGGTTTGATAGTACCCGCCTCTGCCTGGACGACTAAAATAACCGGTTAAGCAATACATCCGCGAGTATGAAAATCCAGACGGCGGGCAGATATATCAGCGATCCGTATAAAACCTTGCGGGCATTGTCCTTTGTGCGGGAAAGCTGAAATCTGAGTCCGAAATACAGGAAAACAAGTCCGATGGCCACGGCGCCGGCCAGATAAAAGGGGCTGTTCATCCCAAGTGAATAGAGGAAATAACTTACGGGAAGAAGCAGAATCAGGCAGACCAGGATCGTCAGTGCGGAAACAAAGCCGCTTTTGTCACTTTCTGGAAGCATGTAAAAACCGGCATTCCGGTAGTCGTCGTTGCAAAGCCATGCGATAGCAATTACATGGGGCACCTGCCAAAGGAATACGATGGCAAAGAGAATCCACGCTGCCGGATCAAAGAGAGATCCGGACGCCGCTACCCATCCACCTACGGGGGGAAGGGCTCCGGGTACCGCTCCGACCATTACATTAACATAACTGACACGCTTCAGGGGAGTATAAAATGCCAGATATAAAAAGGAGGTCATCGCTGAAATCAGGCCGGTCAGCGGATTGACAAGAAAGAACAGGTAAAGAAAACCAATAACCATAAGAGAAAGTGAATAAATCAGTGCATGAGCCGGTTTGATTTTCCGGGCCGGCAGTGGTCGCTTGACGGTGCGGATCATTTTCTTGTCCAGGTCCCGCTCAATGAACTGATTATGTGCCGCAGTTCCACCGGCTATAAGCAGTGTGCCGATGGCGGCGTGCAGGAGAAGGAGATATGATATATCGGCCCCTGAACCCAATATAAAACCTATCCCCATACTGAACAGTACCAGCAAGGTGATCCCTGGTTTGGTCAGCTCAAGGTAATCCGACAAGGTGGTTTGCTCCTTTGCTCCGGCGACAGATTGCTGCTCCTTTGCTTCGGCGGCAGATTGCTGCTCCTTTGCTCCGGCGACAGATTGCTGCTTCTTTGCTCCGGCGACAGATTGCTGCTTCTTTGCTCCGGCGACAGATTGTGCGTGAACGCTATTCATTAAATTCAATTCTATATGGGGCTTAAAAACAGATTCAAAAAGTACGAAAATTTGCGGTATTTTTTGGTGTCTATATTACCAAATTGTTCAATTACCACATCGGAGTTATTTATTTCAACAAATCGCTGGCAAGCCCTGCCGGCAAATCTACCCACAGCAATTAAAAAAGCAACATGGCCTGGCGCAACGTATTCCAAGGATTAAATGTATTTCAAAAAACGGCGGTATTAACGATATGTGTGACATTTTTGCTGATTTTTATAGGTGGACTGGTAAGGGCGACCGGGGCGGGACTGGGTTGTCCCGACTGGCCTCGTTGTTTCGGACTCTGGATTCCACCGCTGTCGGTGACCGATCTGCCGGACGCTTACGACCCGGATCAGTTCAATGCCTTTAAAACCTGGATGGAGTATGTTAACCGGCTTGTCGGGGTGCTGGTCGGATTTCTGATTCTGATCACATTTACGATGTCAATCCGGATAGCCCGGTTTTCTCCGTCAGTTTTCGCAGGGGCAGCAGCAGCACTAATCCTGGTGTTATTTCAGGGATGGCTGGGCGGTCAGGTAGTCCGCAGCGGACTTGAAAGCTGGATGATATCTGTCCATATGGTGGTCGCCATTATGATCCTCAATACGCTGCTCTTGACCGTTTTCCGATCCATGCGCGACCGGGTTCAATTTTCACTCGATCCCGCGGTGCGTCAAAATCTGCTTGTGGTGCTGGTTTTGTTAATCGTAGTGACCATAATTCAAGTGATTCTAGGGACGCAGGTACGTGAAGGCATTGAAGCAGCCAGATCCGCCTATCCCGCACTTGAACGAAGCGAATGGATTGATGAAGTCGGAACCATCGACACGATTCACCGCAGTTTTTCCTGGCTGGTGCTGATTATGGTGGCGGGTTTACAATATTTGGTCTGGAGATTTGAAAGTGGTCCGTTTCTGCCGCTATTGGCACTGTTAACTACCACCGGGACACTTCTGCAGATCGCTTTAGGAGCAGGACTTGTATATTTGGGTATTCCGCCGGCATTTCAACTGCTGCATCTCTGGATTGCCGCGTTTGTAACAGCTGTCCCGTTCCTTGCACTTCTTACTGTGCTGCACGCGGAAAATGATGTTTCAGTATGAGGATGAAAATTAGTATTCTCGACCTGTTGGATTTGCATTACCTGAATAGCAGAGATTATCGAATTTATTTGGATTGATAAACCTATGAATATAAACGGATTTCAGTCTCGCAGAGATCTCGTATCCCGCCTGGAGGATGCCAAACAATATGGAACTAACCTTCCTGTTCGTATTGCACTTCCTGGTCGTGAGGATCTGTTTAAAGTGTATCCCGCTTCAGTGCGCAAGTCGAAAAAGGGCGGTATCTTTATGGCAGGCACTTTCAATCATCGCAGAGCACTGTTCCTGTTGGGTAAATCGAATCTGAAAGTATTTGGCAAATACGAAGGGAAAGTGGTGTACGAAAATGCCGATTTTGTGATCAAAAAGTGTCGAATCACCCGGACAACCCTTGACCAGTTGCGGCACGATTTTCCATTTTGTGCTCCGGTTGGGCTGCCATCAGGAAGCAGAAGTCTCGCATTCCGTGATGCTCTGGGTTTGGCTGGTAAAGCACAATTACGGGCTTTTGCCGGTCTGGCCGGTCTGACTATGTCCCGTCAATGCTTTCAACAGATACGGGAGTTGGAATTGCATCCGGAGGATGCATTAGATGCTGCCACCTGGACCGTTTTTCAGGAAGGGTATGAAGAGGGAATTGCGGCAGAGGCTTGTCATGTCTGTACTGTATCCGGCCTGCGGACTATGCTGCAAGCCGGATACACCCGATTTTCCATCGAACCGGTTGATCGGGATACCGGACACCTTCGGGAAGCGACAAAACAGGAGCTTCTTGACCGGATCATAAAATTGCCATGGCCCACACTTCGCGACAAATTCGAGCTTGTATTTAATCGTTACAGTGGCAAAAGAGTGGAGCTTGGTCCAATCGGGTCAACAGTAGGAGGAACGGGTATGGGGAGTGGTATTGGAGCGGAATCGGCAATGGGCTTGGAGCAGAAACCATTGATGATAACACCGAATGAAGGTGAAATCCTCTCGTCAATTTGTAAGTTTTCAGAGACCATATTGCAAATCGTGGAGCTGGAAAATGTTTTGTTTACGGAGGGGGTTCGGGATAACGTGACTCTTGAGATATCTTTTGCAAGGTGTAGCGAAGAACTTACGCCTTTTGAACACTATTTTTTAATAAGCGAGTTGCTTCGTCGTGATATCCAAACAGACTATATTGCACCGGGAAGCCTGGACCCTGAGCATGTGCTTTTGGCGCAGCAATCCGGTGGATATGGACTTTCAGGCAATTTTGACTCCAGGAGAGAATGGCAGCTATTTGTTGAAGAATCGCTTCTACCGGGAGTACCGTTGCATGGTATTTTTCCCGATATCAGTTATATGACGGCATTGCAATGCATTGTTGTGGATGATAAAGAGCTGTTCCGAAGTATCTGGGAAACTTCGAGAAACCGATTTGAAAATGTTCGAAAAAAGTCGGGTACGACTTTGAAAATCGATCATATCGAATTGGCAACAGACTATTCTGATGATTCTCTGCCAAAGCTGCTGGAAAGGCCTTATACAGATGCGTTTCTGACAATAACCTTGCCGGAGATCATGACTATCAGGGATTCGGAAGGCAACCGTTTTCTTAGAAAGAAACTGTATAACTATCTGTACAACCACGAAGGGCGATATACCGATGCATTACTGGCCGAATACGGACGTATCTCCTGATGATTTGTTGCCCGACTCCGGTTATTATATTGGAAACCGGCATCAAATCTGTCAATAAATCGGAAAACCGGCATCTCTGAACAGTGTATCCAGCAGGGTGATGACTACCATGATCGCCAGAAAGAGGACAGCAATCAGGATGATGATTGAATTGAATTTCGTATCCCAATACAGATTCATGAAGAACATCGCAACAGCGGCCGCTTTAACAACGGCAATGGTAATTGCGACAATCACATTGAAGGGTTCGGGAATATTGAACCATGTTACGGATACTGTCAGAAAGGTCAGCAAAAGCAGAGCGCCGGCAACGGTTACAAGAGTGGAGAAAGTAGATATATGATGCGTACTCATAGTCACAAAATCGTTGGTTAATCAATCAGGTACAGTAACGGGAAGAGGAAAATCCAGATGATATCCACAAGGTGCCAGAATAAGCCGGTGTTCTCGACAGGGGTGTAGTATCCGCTGTGCACTAATCCTTTTTTAGCTTTTATGATCATCCATCCGATCAGTCCAATTCCGATGACCACATGAATTCCATGA